>JAFSVO010000132.1 GCA_017444965.1 Clostridia bacterium
TTATGGGAAAAGCCGAACACAAGAAAGATAGACGCAATGGCAGCAATATATATCGGTCTGTGAACGAATATCTCTATATTGACCTCTACTAAAAAGTAGAACGCTATCGCAAGGGTCTCCAGCCACGAAAGCCCTTTATTCTTCTGTATTTTCAATACCAATTGCATACCTGTTTTCTCCGTTCAAGCAGCATCACACTTAAAACATACACGCAGCATAGTAAAAAAGACGCGAATTATTTGACAAGGTTTTTATAGATTTCCTGATACTTTCGGCTCATTCCGCTCGCGCTGAAATTCTCGTGTGCGGAATCAAACGCCGCCTCGCCCATCTTCTTATGGTCTTCCGTAGCGATCTTCTTCATCTTTTCCGCAAGATCGGCTTTATCTCCCTGCTTATACATAAAGCCTATCCCCGGCGCCGCGTTCACAACTTCTTTATGCTGCTCTATATCCGAAAGCACGACCGGAAGCCCTGTCGCCATTGCTTCAAGCACGCCGTTCGGCATACCTTCGGATTTACTTGTGGAAACGTAAGCGTCGCAAGCTTTCAAATACTGATTCACGTTATTTACGCTTCCGCGGAAATCTATGTTTTTAATGCTTCCGAACTCATCGTAAAGCGTTTTATAATCGGCGCCGTCGCCGAGGAGCAAAAGATAAACGTTTTCGTCCTTGAACGTATCCCTGAATGCTTCAAGAAGGAATCGCTGATTCTTTCTGTCTATTACTTGACCGGAATAAATGTAAATAAAAGCGTTTTCGGGCAAGCCGAGTTCCTTTCGGATCTGCGCTGCTTCTCCCGCTTCCGGCTTTTTATACTGGTCTACGTCCACCCCGTTACGAATAAAATCGTAGCTAAGTCCAAGCTTTTCTTTGTATATTTTTGAAAGGCTCTCCGAACAAGCCACGGTCTTTGCCGTATGTTTCATGGCGTAAAGGTGCATTTTTGCAAGCATCGTGCCCTGCGCTTTTCCGAACTTCGCAGGATAATCTTCCCATACATAATTTCTTAAGGTGATTATCTGACGGTATTTCTTAATTCTGCTGACGGCATAATCAGGGAAAACGCCCAAGGAATGAATAACATCCGGCTTTATTTCGGAAAGGACTTCTTTTATGGCCCCTGTTCTTCCTGTTATAACGTTCAGTTTTCCCGTCGGAGCGTAATAATGCTTGACGTAAGGTAAATACTTTTCAAGCTGACTTGTCCCGTCTTCCGGCTCCGGATAGATCGTGAGCAAAACGGGTTCAAAAACGTTTGTATCGAGATTCTTGATAATATTGAGCATCTGCTGAACGGGACCGCTTTTTTTGCATGCTGTCATCATAAAGCATACTTTGATTTTCTTTTGTTCTGTAGCATTTACGTCCACGATATAAAGCCCCCTGTGTCCTTCAAAAACGCTGTCAAAACAAATCTTATCCCCTGAACGGTTCCACCGCGGATGCAAATCGCACCGCGTATCGTTGTCATACTTAAACGGAGCAAACACACGTGCGATAACTTTTACGCCGTCTTTGCTTTCATCCGTACCATCCATAAGCTTAAGCTCGGCAATTCTTGCCCTGTCGGGATAGGTATCCGTAACTATAAGACTTCTGTCCGGACTGTAGCTCGGATGACCGTCGTTTGTCAATTGTTTCCAACAATGAAAATACTCCTGCGTCTTATCTTTCATAAGATAATAACCGGGACCGCCGTCTTTTTTGTTTTCATAAGCAAGGATGGTCCCGTCGTCTTTCCAGAAGCAATGGCTTACCATATCGTCGTCAGACAAAACGTACATATTTTTACCGTCAAGGGCGTCAAAGGTCACAAGGCGCGTGTATTTTCTCGCGCCGACAAACCAGCGGTAAAGAACCATACACCTTTTTCCGCTCGGGCTGAGCATAAGATGATTTACTTTATGTACGGCGCCTTCTTCTTTCATTTCCGAGCGCGGTTGAAACGTCGCAAAATCTTTATAGGATAAGAGTTCCGAAACTGCGCCTGTTTCAAGATCTATTTTCCATATCGCCGTCGCGTCGGGTAAAGGTATGCCTTTTGTGCTTTCAGGAACATTATAATATCCGTATCCCGGACGCAGATTGAACAAACGACTGAAATCAAGAGTCAAAGCCGTCTTTCCGTCTGCAGATACTGTATAAACAGGAGCGTCTATTATCTTTTCGGATCCGCTTTCCGGTTCTTTTATCACCGCAACATATTTACCGTCGCGGTAATCATTAAATATGATTTTAGACGAAAAGTCAGGCCCCATCCACTGGAGCATACACGCCTGCTGTACGTTCCAAGCGCTTGTTTCCGCAACTTTTCGTACTCTGTCCGGTGCGTTCTCGGGTAATCCGGTATCAATAATAAGGATATCCGCTTTCTCTTTAGGGCTTACGTCAGACCATGTGTTGTTTGCCCTCATGCAAAGCATATACCTGTCGGATGCGTCCCACGGAGACTTATCGTAGTATCCGAAAAAATACTCGTGTGAATTATCGTCCGGAGAAATGCGTGTAATGCTGCCTTCGCATTTGATCTTATGAGACAGCGTATACATTGACCTTTGATAAAGCCGCTTAACTACCTTCTTTACTCCGGGATGCTTATTAAGCTGATAATTGATTTTTTGTTCTATACTCATTATAATTACTTCCTCAAAAATTTTTTATAAACCCAATTCTGAAGCTTAACCGGCATTAAATACATCCCTGTCTGAGCAATGGCAACGATCGCATAATCTCCAAAAGAACTATATCCCATTTTCCAAAACTTTTTTATAGTCGATATGTAGCTTTTTGTATTTTCCCAGCTTTTTCGCCTTGCCGCGAGCTCATCGGAACTGCGGAACCACAGCAGCGCCTCATCAATATTTTCAGCTTTGTATCCCTTGAAAAGCATTCTTCCGAACAAATCAACGTCCTGATTCCGCTTAAGATCAGAATAACCGCCTTCTGCCAGAACGTCGCTTTTTTTATACATTACGGTCGGATGATTAAAAGCCGATCGTTTTTTTGCATAGTCATATATTGCTTCCGAACCCGTCGGCACTCTCCTTTGAGAAATAACATTCGTAACGTCTCCGACAAATTCATCTATATGGGATCCGACGATACTCAACCCGGGCTTTTCTTCAAACCTTTTGAGTTGTATTTCACATCTGTTCGGCTTTGAAACGTCGTCTGTGTCCATACGTGCAACAAGTTCATTCCGGCAGACTTTCAAGCCTTCGTTCAAGGCTAATCCGAGACCAAGATTCTTTTTATTCACAACAGTATGGATATGTTCTTTGTATTCATCCAACACTTCATAAAGGGCGTCTGTCAAAGGACCGTCTTCTACAAGGACAATCTCGTCCGGCGGTACGCTTTGCTTCAGCATGGAATCTAACGCCAAACGCAGATACTCAGGATGCTCCTTTTTGTATAATGACATCAAAACGCTGTATTTTTCCATCTGTTTCCCTTCTTCAAATAATTTGAAAACATATTAACAAAGCAAATGGTTAACTATACCGTCTCTTCTTTGTGCAAAAGCTGCGGCGTTTCGGCGGGAGTATCGAACGCCCCTTCTTCCGCAAGCTGCAGGAACACGTCGACGACCCTGGGGCTCAACTGTGTGCCGGAGACGCGTTTAATCTCCGCAACGACGTCGGAAAGCGCCATTTGCTTTCTGTACGGTCTTGTTGAATACATGGCGTCCAACGTGTCCGCGACCGCTATCATCTGCGCTATTTCGGGTATTTCATCTTCAGCAAGACCATTCGGATATCCCTTGCCGTCGTACCGCTCGTGATGATACCCGGCGCCGAGAGCAAGATCCGGTTCTATATCAATTTCTATCAATATATCTCTGCCTTTTGCGGAATGGCTCTTCATTATTGCATACTCTTCATCGGTAAGTCTTCCCGGCTTATTGAGAACGTTATCCGGAATGCTTATTTTACCGAGATCGTGAAGAAGCGCGATATTATAGATCTTGTTTACTTCTTCCGGAGACTTGCCGAGCTTTTCGGCAAACATCGCCGTATACTTTGCAACGCGGAAAGAATGTCCATTAGTGTAGGAATCTTTCATATCAACGCATTTTGCGAGCAGCCCTGTCATTTGATCTATCATCTTTCTGTTTTCGGCATGCTTTTTAAGCAGTTTTTTCTCCCTGCTGTGATAGAACAGATAAGTTATAAAAGCGACAAAAGCAATGCCAAGCAGCGCGATCAGAACGTTGAACCATACGGTCTCATAAAACATCGCGTCTTTTACGAGCGTTACCGTCACGCTTTTTGACGGTTTTCCTGTCTTTGTGCTGATAAGGTCGAGGTGAAACTTGTACGTTCCGTGTTTAAGATTTGTATATCTTACGCTTTTAAGCTCCTGCTTCGATACCTTTACCGGCTCATCGTCAAGCCCTTCAAGATAATAGGTCAGATTCGGATTATTGAGAGAATATGTAAAAGCAAAAGGATATAAAGTCACACTCTTTGCGTTTGCGGGAATATGGACTTTTTCGCCGTCTTTTATCGGTATAAAAGATTCTTCGGACATAACGTACGGAACGGAAAGACGAATATTTTCCGTTCCGTCATCCGCATCAGCGCTTATATCCACAAGAGAAACGCCGGAAGTCCCGGCAATATAAAGCTTTCCGTCATCAGTAAGGCAGCTGTATGAATTAGCCGTCGCGACGCAGGGAAGCCCGCATTTCCCGTCAAAAAAAGTATACTCCATGTTTTCGTCCGCAAGCATAACTTCTCTGCGGACGACATAAACGCCGTTACTGCTCATTACCCAAATCTTTTCATCGGAACCGAAATACATATCGAAATTGTTCGAATAAGGGAATGAACTGAGCGTGGTTATTTTTTCATCCTTCATATACGCGATCGAATTGCTTGTGATCAGCCAGTAAATATCGTCAAAAGGATCTTTAACTATTCTCATTATTACTTCTGATCTAAGGCCGTCGTCTATCCCGCGGCGGGTCACGGCGGTGCCCTCCACTATGTAAAGACCGTCGCCGTCGCTTCCGAGATAAAGCTTCCCGTCGGGACCCTCCGCGACACAGAGGATGTCAAGGTTGCTTATACCGTTAGAGGCGTCGATCTTTCCGGTCACAACGCCGTCGGTTATGAGATTAAGACCGCCGTTCGTCGCGACGGCAAGTCTTCCGTCCGAAAGCTCGGTAAGCGTGCGAACTCTTTTGCTCGCAAGACCGTCTTCAGTCGTGATACTCTTTATTTTTTCCGTCTTCGGATCATAAGAGACAAGAGAATGATCGGAGTAAGTGCAAAGCCATATTACTCCGTTTCTGTCTGTTTTGATGCAGCGGATCCTTACGTTGTCGAGCAGCGACGTAAGCTCGTTTGCAACGCTTACGCCGTCCTGACCTATTATGATAAGACCGTTATCTGTACCGACGTAGAGAACGCCGTTTTGAAAACAGGTTGAATTGACGATCTTTTCGTCAAGATCGTATTGCTCGAATATATCGATAAAACGGTTTTCAACTATTTTCATTACGCCCTGACGAGAGGAAGAAAACCACATATTTCCCTCGTGATCGCGAATGACCCTGTCGACGGAATGCGTCATCGGGAGATTGTCAAGAGGAATAAACTCTCCGTTGTCTCCGAAAACGCCTATGCCTCTGTCGGTGCATACCCACATCGTTCCGTCAAAAAGTTTGATCTCATTCACACCGTCGTATGGGTCAACTGAAAAACGGTTAATCTCCTTAAAACCGCCGTCAATACTTCCGTAAAAGACAGTATCCGCCTGAGTGCCGAGATATACGGAACCGGGCTCTTCGCCGGGACATACAGTATTTATCATACCGAGCCCCATTTCAGTGCCGCTGAAAAAAACACCTACGCGCAGATCTTCAACAGTAAAAAAACAACCCGAAAGCGTGTTGCCGTATAGTCTCCCGTTTCCGTCGGAAACAAAATAACGGATAGACTCTTCGTTAATTCTCGGGTCGTTGATCAAATGTATATCGTCATTTTCGTCTATATAAGCGAGGCCTCTTGTTGAAGCTATGATTATATTACCGCTTTCGTCTTCAGTTATGGCGCGGATAGACAGCGAAGAAAGGCCTTCGTTTTGACCGAAAAGAGTAAAAACGTTATCCTTCATATAAGCAATGCCGCTGTCGTTCGTGCCGATCCACAGACGGCCTTTACTGTCTTCATAAAGCGCGACAACGCTTGAAATACCGACAGATGACTCATAACGGTAAAACGTATTGCCGTCATATCTGACGAGACCGCTGTATCCGCCTATCCAGATAAAGCCGTCTCTCGACTGGATAATGGTGTTTGCCTCCGACGTGGGAAGCCCGTTGCCGCTGTTGTATAAAACAGAAGAATAACCTATCCCCTTCGAATCTTTTTTATCTAAGGCAGCGGAATCAACAGAGAATGCGAATATAAAGAACGTTATTATGAGCGATAATATGATAAGACGACGAAAAGACTGTATATATAAAGTCATTTTCTTTCTCCTATTGAGCTGAAAATGTTATTTTTTTTATATATTGTACAGCATAAATGTATTATTGTCAACAAAAAGCCGTCATAAAAGCTCTCGGAGCATTTTATGACGGCATAAAATCAAAAAAGCAATTTACCGAAAAATCAAAGATCGACAGAAGCTATTCTCGGTTCAAAGCAACAACATGGGCGAAGACAAACGATACGCACGCCCGACGCTCTCTGAGGTCCGACTTTCAAAAAGGATGCGATCACGCTCGTCTTCCCTCCCAGCCCCAATGGTCCGATGTTTGCTTCGTTTACCCTTTCGGTTATTTCTTTTTCCATATCGCTTTGGACGTTATACTTGCCGTCGACCTGTGCCTGCAGCATCATAGCCGCGGCTTCATAATGCGATCTGCCTATTCCTATCGCAAGAGTGCACGGAGAGCAGCCAAGCTGTGAAACGCTTTCGACCGCCCAGTTAACTATCTCGTCCAGAACGACCTGCGTGCTGTGTTTATGAAACACCCGATACGTCTTTCCTCTTATAGCCGGACCTCCGCCGAACATCAGCACGTGAAGGCGCACGACGTTTTCGCCGCATTGTCTCAGCAGTATGGGAGCCGCCTCTACACCCGCGCTGTCGGAGTTGAGTCCTCCGCTTTGATCGAGTCTGTGACTGTCATCCCCCATGATCCCCATAGGGCGCCCCGGAAGCATACGAAGCCCCTGCTTTACGCCCTCTTTGATATCTTTAAGCATCTGCCCCGTAACGGCGCGGTCCGGTCCCACCTCAAGCACCAAATGAGGAATGCCGGTATCGTCGCAAAGCGGACTGCGGCATTCTTCGGCGGCTTCGGCGTTATCGAGCACCGTTTGAAGCACCCATTTCGCCTTCTCGTCAGACTCATGCTCTATCGCGCGTTTATAGGCGCATTTTTTATCGACGCGGAAAGTAGATCCCGCTTCCACAAGCGTATCTCTTACCAGTGATACGATATCATTCTTCATATATACTCCTCCCGTGGGCGGCGCCGATTATGGCGGGATACCTGTCGACCTTGATAAGATGCAGCGCTTCCATGCCTAATTCTTCAAAAGCGACGACCTTTTGCTCGGACGTTTTCGCGCCTAAAAGCGCCGTCACCGGCGGTATCACGGCATATACGGCGTTATACTTATCAAGCGAGGCGACAGTTTCGGGGTGAAGCTCTCCTTTCCCCAAATGCATTTTTACCCCTGCCGCAGACAGCGGCGCGATACTGCTTTCTATTTCAAGCTTATTCGAGCTTGTCGGCCCGACGCCCGCGACGCTTACCGCCGTGTGAAATATAACCTGCCCGCGCAGGTCAACGCCGAGTTTGCCGACGGTGCCGTCTTCTATCATTTTCAGCACTTTAGGGAGGACCGCGTCGCGGCCGCATAGGATATAACCGCTTATTTCAACAGTATCGCCCACCTGCAGGCGCGACGCCTCTTCCTCGGATATCGGAGTAGTTAATTTGATCATTTTGTCACCTCATAAGCGTTCATAACGCTTTAGACCTTCTTATTCGCTGACCGCGAAAAGTTTTACAAAGCCGCTCTCGTTTTTGATAACGCCGAAAGCTCTCGCTCTGTTATATATCTTTGCCGCCCAATTGGTGTGCGGTCTTATCTCGTTCATTTTATTGCCTCCGGAACCTTTCACGACTCCGTCCTTCGTTCCAAGTATCTGGCAGGCGTCGTCGTACTCTTCTTTCGTCACCGCCATAAGAGCGTTAACGAACTTGACGTGGGTCGGATGAATTACGGTGCGCCCTATAAAGCCGTTCGCCTTGTCAAGAAGCACTTCGCGCAAAAGGCCGTCTATCTCGCCGTTTACAAGCGGCTGACGCCTCATAAGATAATCCTCGATGCCGTAATGCTGCAGTTCGTCAAACATCAGCTCTTTCGGCGCGCGGAAATACTCCCACACCGGGCCCGAAATAACGTAATCGTTATTTCTGCCGCAGACGTTAATTATGTCGCTTAAGCATTCGCGCACGGTCATAATATCATAAAGACTGTAATCGACCCCGCGCCGCACGCCGAAGACAGAGCTGAAATCGGTCCCGCCGACGCGTACCTGAAGCACAAGATGACGGTACTTGTCAAGTATCTTCTTTATACCCATCAGCTGATCGATGCGGCTCTCTTTATACGCGACCTCGGGATCCTCTATGATCGGCATTCCGTAAATTATCTCTCCGAACCGGTCGTTTAAGTCCTGAAGATAGGCGTAATACTCATGCCCGTTATCCGAGTTGAACTTCGGAAAGTTGACTCCGCAAAGCGATCTGACTTCTTTTTTTGTCAGTTTCTCACCGAACGCCTTGAACTGAGAAAGATTCCTTACACGCACGAAGATAAGAGGAACGAAGTCCGGATCAAGTTTTCCGGTATCCACGGCGTCTGTGACCGTCGTGAGAAGATTGTGAACGTTTTCCATAGCTTCGGGAAGGCGTTCCTCCGGGCAGGCGTCTTCAAAACAGAAGACCATCGTCGTCAAAGCAGGCATGGAATGCTGAAGAATTTTCGGTGTAAAATCCTTATACGCCGGCATATACATCGTCGCCCCGGGACAGTACTGTAAAAGTTCCCGGTCGGTATATTTATTGAAATGTTCGGGCTCGATCACAAATTTAAAATCCGGATTGTACATATGGTGTCTCATTTTGACTCATATCCTTTCATTTAATGCCGGCGTTTTGCTTAACAGCCTGCGTCTGTCCCCGAAAGGATCAGACCAAACTTCCCTTCGGCGACCAGACGGCTTCGGGATAGTATTCGTCTATCATGCGCTTGACAAGCGAGCACTGCTTCGCGCGCTTTCTCGCGTCGTCTTCGGTGCTGTCCCAGGAATGAGTCGCGGCGACCGAGCCGCCGGTCTTAAGGTAAATAGGCGCGGCAACGCGTATCATCTCGGGAACTTCGTAATGGCGGATAAAGCCGCCCGTCGATTTCGGATTTTCCGTATGTATGTCTATCGGGCAGTTTACGGCCATACGCATTGCCGCGAGCATCTGCAGCTGAATGTCGCGCACCGGGTTTATCGAATCCGCGCCTATGCTTTCAAGAAGCTTTGCAGAACAGGGGTTGCCGTGACCCGCGTGAGCGGACACTTTAAAGCGGCAATCCTCGGGTATCTCGCCCGCTTTACGCATTTCGTTCAAGAGCCAAAGGCATCCTTCGTCATACACCAGAAATCCGCGGCAGCCGATACGCGCGGCGCGCTTGACGTCCTCTACGGCGCGGACTATCTGCTCCTGCCCGCGAAGGCGGTATCCCATACGCACGCCTTCCTCGGTATTGACTGAGGCGGAAGTATCGGTCGTGGCGCGGGGCCCTATCGCAAGAATAAGGTCCGTTTCCCATTTGTGCGCGAGGTCGACCATTTTTCCTATCTCTTCGTCAGTCAAGCGCATAATGCCCTGGGTCTGCGTGACGCGGTGAAGATAAAGGCCGTAACCGTCGATCGCCTCTAAAAGCGCTTTCATGACCTTCGGGCCCTGGATACCGGGGACTTCAAGACGGTACTGACCGCCGTCGGGAAAACGTTTTTCGGATGTCGGCAGATCGTATGCGTCGCCGCCGGGCAGACCTATGGTTTTAAGAAACTCTCTGGTTTTATCCATACTGTTCATTTTTATACTTCCTTTCAAACTATTGATCTTTATTCAAATCATCAATTAAGTCGTCTATTGCTTTTCTGTGGTCGAAAACTATGGGCGGCAGCTTCCGGCTCAGCCCTTTATGTATCCTGCAGTCGATAAAAGCCGCTTTGCCGCACCCGGAAAGACGTTTTATCGCGTCTGTAAGCTCTTCGGGAGTGGTTACCGGACGCCCTACAGTCTTATATCCGCACGCTTCGGCTATTGCGGTAAAGTCGATAAGATGCCCCGCGGATGGCTGACCGCCGACCGATTCATGCGCGCCGTTATTTAAAACGATATGTAAAAAGTTCGGGAGGTCAAGCTTGCTTACCGTTGTCATGGCGCCGAGATGCATTATCGCGGCTGAATCGCCGTCAAGCGCTACGACGCGTCTGTCGGGTCTTTCCAGCGCAATTCCCATAGCGACGGAGCTTGCGTGCCCCATAGAGCCGACGTTCAGAAAATCGTGAGATTTGCTTTCCCCGCGTTTCTCCCTTAAAAAGAACAGTTCCCTTGTCGCGCGGCCGGTCGTCGCGCTGTAGACGGTATCATCAGGCATATTGTCAAGTATCAGCTCTATCGCTTCTTCGCGGCTCATCGGATACGTATCGTCCGTATTGTTCGGCTTATCAGCCGCCGCCATTACGCCCTTGGGCGCGATAAGTCCGTACGGCCGCCTGTTTTCACGGCAGTATTTGACGGCGTTTTCGACCGTGCTTTCAAACTTCTCGTCGGAGTCTTCGAGCACGGCGTAAGGGATATGCATTATTTCAAGCAGTTTCGCGGTTATCTCGCCCTGAAGCTTGTGCTGAGGATGGTTAGGCTCCGTATCCCCCTGTCCGCGCCACCCGATAAGCAGAAGCATAGGGACTGCGTAGACAGAACCGTCAACGAGCGAAGCCAGCGGGTTTACGGTATTTCCCTCTCCGCTGTTCTGCATATATACGAGAGGTATCTCGCGGGTCGCGAAATAATGGCCTGCCGCTATCGCGACGGCGTTACCTTCGTTTGCGGCGATAATATTCCTGCTTCCGCAGTTTTTCAAAGCGTAATTGCAAAAGCCGTTCAAATAAGAATCGGGAACTCCCGCGAAAAACAAGACGCCGTTTGAAGCAAGCGTTTTGAAAACCTTTTCCTGGTCAAGCATTTGCTTTTTCTCCCCCTACCGATCCTTTACCTTTATAAAGCGTATAATACGGCGGACTGTCATTTTTCGCGATATCCCATGCCGCTTCAAACGCGGAAACGAGCTCTTCCGGCAGCGGTCCCGCGCCGGGCGTTTTCAATATCTGCTGAAGATGAGAAAGCTTTGATACGCCGACTATAACGGCGTCGCCGCGCTCACCGTCAAGCATAGAGTGATATAAAAGCCATCTGTAAGTCGCCTCAACGGCGGATATGCCGTACTTTACGGAGGCGTCTTTTATAAGATCGAAGGCGTCGAAAAAGCTCTGTTTCCAATAACGGCGCAGGTAGTTCGGCCGGTGTGTGAAACGCCCGTCCGAAGGCGCGTCTTCAAACTTTTCGTACTTTCCTGTCAAAAGGCCGCCGCACAGAGGATTATACGCGTAAAAACGCATACCGAAGCATTTCAGGCAGTCCTTAAGCTCTCCTTCGGCTTTCCTTGTCAGCGGATTGTATATCCCCTCGAACACGGTAGGTTTTACCCAGCCGCGCTTATCGCAGATATGCCACGCGTCTGCAACCATCCACGCCGGGAAATTGGAAAGTCCGAGTTCTTTGAACTTCCCTTTATCATGCAGATCCGCCATCGCGTAAAGGACTTCTTCAACGGGCGTCGCGGGATCGGGAAAATGAAGAAAAACGGTATCCACGCTATCCCGCTTAAGCCTTTCAAGCGACTCGCCTACCTGTTTGTAAGCCGCCTCCGCGTCAAGCTTACCGGTGATGCGGGGGTTAACTTTCGTTGCGATCTTTATATTTTTATTAAGTTTCGGAAGCGCGTTACCGATAAGTTTTTCGCAGACGCCGTCATTGTAAACGTACGCCGTGTCAAGCAGGTCGTACCCCGCGTCCGAAAAAGTCTTTATGAATTCTTCCGTTTCCGGCTCGAAAACAGACTCGCCGAAAGTCATTGTTCCGAGTATCAGTGACACGTTTTTCATTACATCGCTCCTTATAAGATCTTTACAAGATCCGAAACTTTTGAGCCGGTTTTATAAACGGTATCAAATACTTCAGAGCGTCTCTCCGCGTTTACGCCCGCGTATTCCATCAATCCGTCGAAACGTTCTCTGAATTCCTCGTTCGTTAACGGGTTTTCCGGCTCGCCTTTGGGAAAATCTACTCTGTCGGTATATTCCCCGTCCGCCGTTTTGACCGTGACAACGGCGGTCTGCAGCCCCGGAAAAGCGGCGCTTAAATCCGAATCGGCAGAAACCTTTATCTTTCGGGTAAGGTTTGCGATATCTTCTTTTTTAAGGACTTCTTCTTCAAACTCCTGCAATCCCGCCTTGCCGTAAATGAAGGCGGCCGCCGTCGCGTACGGAATGCTCATTTTTGCGCTGTAGCTGCCGGCTATATCGGTATGATCGTGCCCGAAAACGGCAAGGTCGTAGGTTTTTATGTCTATTTCATTTATATCTGACACGTTTACCGTATTTCTCAGATGTATCGCGGCTTCGACCGCGGGATGAGTATAACGGCACGAAGCGTAAGGCTTTGTGTAAGACTTCATGATCGCGTAAGTTCCGTTTAAAAGGACCGGCTTAAGCTCTACGTCTTCCTTTCCCGTCATCATTTTGAAAAAGCCGCGTCCGCCGAGCGGATCGGGATGCGCCTTAAAACCCGCTTTGGCAAGCTGAAGCGACGTTAACGCAAGAAGGCTTGTCTTCGCGACGTTGTAAGGCTTTAATTCGCTTCCGTCGTCAAGGACTTTAAGCATTCCGCCGGCTGAAACGCAGGCGGTCGAAAATGCCTGAAAACGCTCTTCGTCGCCTACGCCGAGCATATAGCACGCCGCTAAAACCGCGCCTAACGTCCCGCACGTTCCCGTCGCGTGATAACCCAGCGCTTTATGCCCGGGCTGAATGGAAACAGCCATAGTGTAAGACGCTTCATAACCTATGATGGCGGCTCTTAACATATCGTCCGTCTTAATCCCGTATCTTTGCGCCAAAGGAATGAGCAGGCTGAATATAGGAGAGCCCAGATGAATGATGCCCGAGTTTGTCCCGTCGTCAAAATCCAGCGCGTGCGCGTTTAAGCCGTTTAAAAAAACCGCCTCTTTAAGCGCCAGATTTTTACCGGTTCCTATAACTTTGAATTCTCCGCTTTCGGGCATCGCAAAGGAAAAGTACTTACTGAGCTTTTCCCGTTGAAAAGACGTGCCCGCGCACGTGACCGCAAGATAATCCAAAAGGCTCAGCCTTGCTCTTGCCGTAACGTTTTCGGGGACAGGAATTTTGCTTATTTTGTCAATTGCCTCAAAGAACTCTTCAGATCTGTTCATTTTGCCTCCCGTATATTCAAAACATCAA
>JAFSVO010000133.1 GCA_017444965.1 Clostridia bacterium
GAAGATAACGAAACGCGTTCTGGATAAAGTGCAGAAAGGCTCGATAGTGCTCTTCCACAACGCGGCGAAGCATACTCCGGAGGCGCTGCCCGACGTAATAGAGGGGCTTATAAGAAAAGGTTATTCCTTCCTGCCCGTGTCGCAGCTTATTCTGCGCGAAAACTATACGATAGACCACACGGGCAGGCAGATACCCGCGCAAAACCGAATAACTTAAAAGACCCGCAGAACTCTCTGCGGGTATTTTATATGCGTTAAGAAAGCCGCCGCTTGAGCTTTGAAAGCGCCTTTTTTTCTATCCTTGAAACGTAAGAGCGGCTTATGCCGAAAATATCCGCCACCGTCTGCTGGGTGCAGGCTTCTTTTCCGAAAAGCCCGTAGCGAAGTACGGTTATCTCGCGCTCGCGCGGGGAAAGCTCTTCTTTGACCGCGCGAAGGAGCGCTTTTTTGCTTTCGTCCGCCTCTATGCCGTCAAGCATATTGTCGTCGCATTTTATTATGTCGATAAGCGAAAGCGTGTTTCCGTCCTTATCCGTGTCGATAGGGTCGGAAAGAGAGACCTCTCCCGACAGCTTCTTCTGCGAGCGGAAGTACATAAGTATCTCGTTTTCAATGCATTTTGCGGCGTAAGTCGCAAGGCGTATCTTTTTATCCGGGTGATATGAAGACACCGCCTTTATAAGCCCTATCGTGCCTATTGATATAAGGTCGTCCTGATCTTCTCTTGAGGCGTAAAACTTTTTAACTATATGCGCGACAAGCCGCAGGTTGTGCCTGATAAGCAGATCTCGCGCCGCGCCGTCGCCCTTTTCCGCCTTAAGTATCGCTTCCTCTTCCGCCTTGGCGGACAGGGGCTTAGGGAAAGAGTTGTCTATCGAAGAGACGCTCAGTATGAAAAAGCGCAGGTCGCACAGAAGAGAAATAACGTTTAAAAGCATATAAAAAACCTCCCACACCAAAAAATATGCGGTGAGGGAGGCATTATTGCAAGTCCGCGCTATTTGGTAAGATAAAGATTGGGCGATTCTGACAAAGCGTTTAAAAGCGCGGGTATAAACTGCTTTTTCCTCGACATCATGCCGGGCAGCGTCGCCCTGCCGTCTTTTACAGGCACGTTGAACGCCTTTTGAAGCAGCAGGCTTGAGTTGCTGCCCGCGCATATAACGTCGCTCGACTGACGGGGCACGCTAGTCGCGATATAGAAAAGCATATCGACGTGCCTTGAGCTGACGGCGGAGGGAAGATAATCGTGCATCATTTTCTCCGCTTCGGCGATTATCGACTCGGTGTTGTAGGTGCCCTGGGATACGCCGAAACGCACGCCGTTCTGAACGAATATCTTATAGTCGCGGCGCAGTACGTCTTCGGGCGTTTGATTCTTAAGATCCTCCGCGGCGTCGAAAAGCTCTTCGGTAAGGTCGGCGATATCCACGCCCGCTATCTTTGAAAGCTCGTTTATGGCGTTTTCGTCCGTCTTCGTGCAGGTCGGCGAGTGAAGCGCCAGAGTGTCCGAAAGAATGGCGCAGCAAAGAATGCCGGCTATGTTTTCGGGTACTTTCACGCCGTTTTCAAGGTACATCTGATATATTATGGTCGCGGTGCATCCGACGGGCTGATTTCTGAAAAACACGGGGCCCGACGTTTCAAGGTCGCCTATACGGTGGTGATCTATTATCCCTAAAATATCGGCTTCCTCAATGCCGTCGACGCATTGGGCGCGTTCATTGTGGTCCACGAGCACGAGCTGCTTCCGCTTTAAGTTCAGAAGATTGCGCTTTGATACCATGCCGCAGTATTCCGAATTGTTGTCGGTCACGGGGAAGTAATTGAAGCGGACCTGTCCCATTATTCTTTTCGCCTCGTCGACCGAGGTCGAAAGCTTAAAGCTGTTCACTTCCGTCTTCATATATCTTGAAACGGGAATGCTCTGTGTTATCAGCTGAGCCGCGGCGTAAGTGTCGTAAGGCGTGCTTATAATAGTGCAGCCGTTTTCGCGGGCAAGCTTTATAATAGTTTTGGCGATGCTCGGGGCAAGACATACTACAAGGCATGACGCGTTCAGCTCTATCGCGCAAAGCTGAGCCTCGTATCTGTTCGCGAGAAGAACGATATCGTCCTTTTGAACGGTCGCTTCCATAACGTCGGGGCTCGCCGCGCCTATGACTATTTTGCCCTTTGAAATGATTTGATCTTCGCTTCCGCAGACGAGTTCTCCTTTTAACGTTTCAAGAAGGTTTTTTATAGGGACCGACGCCTGGGAAAGAGCGTGCGCGTCAAGCCCGTCCATATTCGCGAGGGCTATATCCTGAATGGTAATTATCCCTTCGACCTTGTTGTCCTCGGTTATGACGGGCAGCGAATGGATATCAAGGTCGCGCATTTTCTCCCACGCTTTGCGCATGCTTACGCTCCCGCTTATGCCGGGAATATTTCTTATATCTATATCCATTACCTGCGCGGAAACGTCGTTTACCCGCATGGGAACGGGTATCCCGAAACGCTGAAGGACGAACGCGGTCTCCTGGTTTATCTCACCCGCGCGGCAGGGGATATGCTTCTGATCGCCCAAAAGATTTTTAAGCTCGGCGTAAGCTATGGCGGAGCACACGGAATCGGTGTCCGGGTTCTGATGACCTATTACAAGCACTTGTCTGTTATCGGGCATATCAATCCCTCGCTTTTTGTTTATTGTATTTATTTTAACATAAATAAACAAAAATGTATATACCTGACAAAAAGAAATCGGGCGCGGCACTTTCGCGCCCGAAAGAGTCCGTCAGTCGTCAAAAAGCGTTTCGTTTTCCTTAAGCCGTATCGTCTTTTTGCATAGCCCGTTGTCCGCGCCGCTGTAAATAAGAACGTCGTCCGAAAGAGTTTCAAAGCAAAGTATCTCTTTTTTCCCGTCCGTCTGCAGAAGAGCCGCCGCCGCGCCGTCGGGCGCGGCCTTCGCGAGCGTAAGATCTCTTTTAACGTGATTTTTAAAGTAGTCCGCGGCGTTTAAAAATAAAACTTTTCCGTCGCTTGCCGAAATGCTCATTTTTACGGCGTCGGGGTAAAGGTATATCCCGTTTTCAAAGGGTACGAGCACCGCCGTAAAAGAGTTTTCCGATTCGGTCACGCGGCGGCATTTCATATCCGGCAGCGAAAGCTTTTCGCATTCTTTTAAAAACAAAGTTTTTGCGTACTTCACGTCGATCCGGCTTCCCGACGCCTTGCTTTCGCTTTCGCGCGAGATCGTTATAATAAGCCCGCCGCCGCGGGATACCTCGGCTATGCCGCCGTTGTTCAGCGAAAAGCCGAACGCGGGTATATCGCCGTCGGAAGAGTAAAGGTAAGACGCTTTTTCGCCAAGATACTCTTCAAGCGTTTTCTGCGCCTCTTTTACCGTAACGGACGGGCTTTCGGCGGGCTCAGATTTTCCGCCCGGCGTCTTATCCGTATATTTTCCGTCGTATACGATGGTCGATACCTGTGACAGATCGACGCCCGCAAGCGAGTCGCCTAAGCCCTCAAAAGAGAGCTCTCCCGAGTCGATAAGCGCTTTTGAGGAAAGAAGCTTTCGGTTCAAAGCGCCCGTCGCGTCGGCTATCCTTTCAAGCGTTTCGATATCCCCGGCGCCTATTTCCGACCCGTCGGACGAGCTTTTCAGAAGGTAAAGGCAGAAATCCCCCGCGCGGTTTAACAGCCTGTCGTATTCAAGCAGATGACTTTCCGAAAGAGGGAGGCGTGACGCGGAGCTTTCGGCGGAAATACTGTCGGCGAGTATGCGCGACGTCGTTTCCGCGAACGACGGCCCGTCGGCGCCGTATTTAAGCGCCGATATATCCTCTTTCATGCGCGCCGTCGCCGAAATAAGCTCGTAAAGCGCGGCGTCCCGGTACGTCTTCGCCGCGTATTCGAGGCTCGCCGCTTTCCGCGAGCTGTATACCGCGGACGAAAAAGAAAGCGCTGCCGCGGCTATGCAGAAGGTGACTGTTCTTATAAAAATACTTTTTTTCATATGGCCCTCCGTTTTTGTTTTTATTATTTGCGGAGGAATTATTTTTATTGCTAAATCGGTAAAAATATGGTACTATAATTAAAAAGCATTTTTTTATCGAAAGGGATAAATATGGAAACAGAAATAAAAAGAAAAAGGGTCTTAAGCGGCATCCAGCCCTCAGGCGTTTTCACGCTTGGGAATTACATCGGCGCGGTGCGCAACTGGAACGAGCTTCAGGATTCCTGCGACTGCCTTTTTATGGTAGCCAATATGCACACTATAACGGTGCGCCAGACGCCCGCCGTATTAAGAGAAAACACGTACAGAGCTTTCGCGAATCTTTTGGCCGCGGGGCTCGACCCGCAGAAAAGCGTCCTTTTCGTGCAGAGCCAGGTGCCGGCGCATACCGAGCTTTGCTGGATACTTGACTGCTACACCATGTTCGGCGAGCTTTCAAGGATGACTCAGTTCAAAGACAAATCTGCGAAAAACGCCGATAATATAAACGCGGGGCTTTTCACCTATCCCGTGCTCATGGCGGCGGATATACTGCTTTACGGCGCCGACGCGGTGCCCGTAGGCGTAGACCAGAAACAGCACGTCGAGCTCGCGCGCGACATAGCGAACCGTTTCAACGGCGTTTACGGCAACGTGTTCACCGTGCCTGAGCCGCTTATCGCGAAGACGGGCGCGAAAATAATGAGCCTTTCCGAGCCGCAGTATAAAATGAGCAAGTCGGACCCCAACCCCAACTCGTTTATCGCGGTCTCCGACACTCCCGACGATATTCTGAGAAAGTTTAAACGCGCTGTCACCGATTCCGAAGCCACGGTCAAAAGGGGAGAGGGAAGGCACGGAATAAACAATCTTATCGAGATCTATTCTATAGCCGCCGGCACGACTCCGGAAGAGACCGAAAACCGCTTCGACGGCAAAGGGTACGGAGAGTTCAAGGTCGCCTGCGCAGAGGCGGTCATTGAAATGCTTCGTCCGTTCAGAGAAAAGACAGACGACCTTATGAAAAACCGCGATTATCTTGACGGGCTTTTCCGGCAGGGCGCCGAAACGGCGTCGCGTATCGCGGAGCGGGTCTTATCTAAGGTCTGTAAAAAAACGGGCATTATCCGGTAAGGGGGCTGTATTATGGTTGAGCAACAGTTTACTACTGCGGTAATGACTTTTTTCCTGGCGCTTGCCGTTTCTTTCGCGTTAACGCCGGCGGTCAGGATATTTGCTTTTAAAGTCAACGCGGTAGACGTCCCGAAGGACGGCAGAAGGATGCATACGACGCCTATCCCGAGAATAGGCGGACTTGCTATTTTTATCGCGTTTATAGTTGCGGTGCTCGCGTTCGGAATTATTGACAAGCAGCTCAAAGCTATCCTTCTGGGCTCTTTGGTGATAGTCGTTATAGGCGTTATCGACGATATAGTCACGTTGCCCGCGCTTATTAAACTGCTCGGTCAGATAGTCGCGGCGCTTATTCCGGTGCTTTCCGGCGTAAGGATAGAAAGCTTTACAAATCCGCTTTCACACAGCGGTATCGTTTCGCTCGGGGCGTTCAGCATACCTATAACCGTGATATGGATAGTCGCTATCGTCAACGCGGTCAATTTTATAGACGGGCTTGACGGCCTCGCGTGCGGGGTGTCCTGTATATCGTCGGTCACTATGTTCATCGTCGCCGCGATACTCGGCGAGCCGTCGATAGCGTTCGTTATGGCGGCGCTTGCCGGCGCGTGCCTCGGTTTTCTTCCTTTCAATTTCAATCCGGCAAAGATATTTATGGGCGACACGGGCGCCATGTTTCTGGGGTTTATTCTGGCGACCGTATCCGTGCAGGGCCTTTTCAAGATGTACGCCCTTATATCCTTCGCGGTACCTTTTATCGCGCTTGCCATACCTATCGCCGATATGCTTTTTGCCGTTATCCGCAGAGTCATGCACGGGAAAAGCCCCTTTTCGGCCGACAGGGGACATATACATCACAAGCTTATCGATATGGGCTTTAATCAAAAACAGAGCGTGCTTATCCTTTACTGCTTAAGCGCTATTTTAGGCGTTATTTCCGTAATGCTGACAAAGACGGGCGAGGAAAAGAGCATTATCGTGGCTTTCGCCGTTATTCTGTCTTTTTCAATAGCGCTCGGCGTTATGGCGTACGGCAAATCGCACCATCTTGACGAGCCGGAAGACCCGCGGGAACAAAAAGAGGAAAAGAAAGATAACTGATCTTTCGGAGGCGACGAATGAAAAAGAAGACGGCGCTTATACTGTCGGTCGGCGTTTTCATACTTGCCGCCTTAGTTTTTGCTGTCTTAAGGTTTA
>JAFSVO010000134.1 GCA_017444965.1 Clostridia bacterium
CATAGTATAAAGCAAAGGAGGGGTATTATGTTTTCCGAAACGCCCTACGACCGCGCTTCAGCCGTAGCTTACGCAAACCGCTGGGCTTACGGGCGCAACCCTAAATACTACGACTTTTCCCAAATCGGCGGCGACTGCACGAACTTTGCGAGCCAGTGCGTTTTTGCCGGCGCGGGATACATGAATTACACCCCCACCTTCGGGTGGTACTATATTTCAGCCGAAAACCGTGCGCCCGCATGGACGGGCGTGCGGTATTTTTACGATTTTCTGACGACGAACAAGGGAGCGGGTCCTTTCGGCAGAGAAGTCCCCATTTCGCAGATAACGCCGGGAGATATCGTTCAGCTCGACCTCGGGAGCGGTTATTTCCGCCACACGCCATTCGTCGTGCGGGTCGAGGGCGCGCCCTCCGCGGACACCGTCTTTATCGCCGCGCATAGCCGCGACTGCAACTGCCGTCCCCTTTCCTCATACGGGCGCGGGAAGGCGCGTTTCGTCCATATCGAGGGCGTGAGACGTCCCGTCTGACTTAAAACAAATCTTGCGCTTAACATTTTTCTCACAAAAAAATAATAATATTTTTATATTTCGGTGTTGAAATCTTTTTATTAATAAAGTATAATAATGTCGTCAGCGAGGATTTATTTTATGAAATTGCCTGTCGATATTAAAAAATACTTTTATATACGAGCTTAACGGCATGAGTGACAGCGCGCCCTTTAAAAAGGCCGGCGCGCCGCGTGATTCAGGCGTTAAGTTCCTCTTTTTTATTTGCGCGCTTTTTTGACGCGGGCTCTGAAAAGTTTTTTAAACAGAGAGGTAAAATGAAGCTTTACGCGGACTTTACAAAAGCGATACGCCCCGTAGGCGAGCTTAACGGCGTAAACAACGGCCCTTTGCTGACCTATACCGACAGGTCCGCCGAGTACCGCGATCTGGGCGTTAAATTCGTCCGCTTTCACGATACGTGTCTTGACGCCGCGAACTGCATAGACGTGCCCTTCATATTCCGCGACGGGGACGCAGACGAAAACGATCCGTCAAATTACTATTTCGGCGCGACCGACGCTATTATAAAGGCGGCGCACGACGAGGGCATTGAAATAATGTACCGTGTGGGCGCAAGCTCGGAAAGCGTTCCCCGTATTTTTCTGAAAATACCGACCGACTACCAAAAGTGGGCGCGGATAGTCGAACATATCATAATGCACTACAACGAGGGCTGGGCGAACGGCTTTCACTACGGAATAAAGTATTTTGAGATATGGAACGAGGCAGATCTTAAAAGCTTTTGGAGCAAGGGCCCGTTTCATTATATCAACTTCTATTCGCAAGTATCGAATTACCTTAAAAAGCGTTTTCCGGATATTAAAATAGGGCCCTGCGGGTTTGCCGACCTTTTCGAGACGGACGAGCGGTTTATAACCGACCGCAAAAAGCACGAAACGCATCTAAAGCTTTACGGGCAGCTATTCTCGCGCTTTGTCGCCGGCGAATATCCGATGGACTTTTTCCCCTGGCACGAATACGGGCCCGACTCGGCAAAGTTCCGCCGCCGCTGCGACGCCGTGAAAATACTTCTTTCGCGCTACGGCCTTTGTGGCAAGCTTGAAGTGATAAACACGGAGTGGGGGCTTTTGAGCCTTAAGCGCGACGACAGAGGCCAGTGGGATTTTTCGCAGATATACGAGCATAAAAAAGCAGTCGCGCTTCTCAACACGATGCTTATTATGCAGAAAAGCGGCGTTTCAAAGGCGGCTTACTACCACCCCGACGAACGCACGCGCTTCTGCGGAGTTTACGATTTCGGCGGAGTGATAAGAAACCACTACTACGCGCTTAAGGCGTTCAATATGCTCAAGCAGGCGAAGGCAGAGGTCGAAACGCGGGGCGGCGACGACGAGGTGCGCGTCTGCGCGGCGACCGACGGGCAACGCGCCGTGATCATAATAGGCAACGAAAGCGAGCGCGGAAGAAGGATAGAGCTTTCCGTAAAAGGGCTTTCCGACTTATCTTGTTCGCGGTACGTTTTCAGCGGGAAGGAAAAGCTTAAAAAGCACGCGGACATGCTTAAGCCCCGGTTCGTCATTCCGGGGGCGACGGCGTTTATATACGTTTTCGGACAGGAGGATGAAAGATGAAATTATCGGTAGACTTTACAAAAAAGATACGCCCCGTCGGGGAGCTTAACGGCACGAACAACGGGCCTCTTCTGGTCTATACCGACCGCAGCGCCGAGTATCGCGACATGGGGATTAAGTTCGTGCGCTTTCACGAGACCCACTCGGTAGATACAAACTGCATAGAGATACCCTTCATTTTCCGCGATAACGACAAGGACGAAACAAAGCCCGAAAACTACTATTTCGGCGCGACCGACGCCGTTATTAAAGCAGCGCACGACGAAGGGATAGAGATAATGTACCGCCTCGGCATGGGGACCGAAGCCACCTTTCCCAGAAGGTTCCTGTTCGTTCCCGACGACTATATGAAATGGGCGCGCATAGCCGAGCATATAATCATGCACTACAACGAGGGCTGGGCGAACGGCTTTCACTACGGCATAAAGTACTGGGAGATATGGAACGAGGCCGATCTTACCCAGTATTGGCCCGGAAAGCGCATGGAGTACATAAACTTTTACTCGCAGGTATCAAACTATTTGAAAAAGCGCTTCCCCGATATCCTGATAGGTCCCTCGGGCTTTGCGGATCTTTACGAATACAACGAACAGTATATCGAAGACAAGAAAAACAACCGCCGCCGCATTAAGTTTTTCGACGAACTTATGAGCCGCTATACCGCGGGCGAATATCCGATGAACTTTTTCCCCTGGCACATATACGCCCGCACCTCAAAAAAGACGGCGGCACGCTGCCGTATACTCCGCGACCTTCTTACAAGGCACGGCGTTTACGGAAAAATCGAGGTCATAAACACCGAGTGGAACCAGATGTCGCTGAGGCGCGATCCCGGCGCCCCATGGGGCGGATGGGATTTTTACCAGATAATCGATCAGGCGCACGGCGTTTCGCTTTTAAACTCTATGCTCATAATGCAGAAGAACGGCGTTACCAAGGCGGCGTATTACCGCCCCGACGAAAGTTCGCGCTTCTGCGGGCTTTTCGACTTTGACGGCTCGAAAAAGAACCATTACTACGTTTTTAAGGCGTTCAACGCGTTAAAGAAAGCCAAGACGGAGGTCGAAACGCAGGGCGGCGACGAGCAGGTGCAGATATGCGCCGCGACCGACGGAAAGCGCGGCGTTATCATCATTGGCAACGAGGGCGAACGCGGAAGAAGGATAGAGCTTTCCGTAAAGGGTCTTTCCGACCTTTCTTGTTCGCGGTACGTTTTCAGCGAAAAGGAAAAGCTGAAAAAGCACGCGGACAAGCTTAAGCCCTGCTTTGTTATTCCGGGGGCAACAGCATTTATATATACATTCGGACAGGAGGATGAAGTATGAGATTTTCAGTAGACTTCAAGAAGCCGCTGCGACCCGTAAGCGAGATGTGCGGTATGAACAACGGGCCCTTAAACGTTTATACGGACAGGAGCGCAGAGTTCCGCGACATGGGAGTTAAGTTCGTGCGGTTTCACGAAACGCACTCCATTAACACCAACTGCATTGAGATACCGTTTATTTTCCGCGAGTTTGACCGCGACGAAAACAAGCCCGAAAACTACTATTTCGGCGCGACCGACGCTGTCATAAAGGCGGCGCACGACGAAGGGATAGAAATAATGTACCGCCTCGGTATGGGCACCGAGACGCCGCCCTATATTTTCACCGAGGTCCCGCGCGATTACGGCAAGTGGGCGCGCATCGCCGAGCATATCATAATGCACTATAACGAGGGCTGGGCGAACGGCTTTCACTACGGCATAAAATACTGGGAGATATGGAACGAAGCGGATATAGTCGAATACTGGCCCGGCAAGAGGATGGAATACATCAACTTTTACTCGCAGGTGTCAAACTATTTGAAAAAACGCTTCCCCGATATACTGATAGGTCCCTCCGGCTTTGCCAATATGCTTGACCCGGCGCACGAGGAGCTGGGGAAGGACCCCGTAAAAGCGACGAGGTCGAGAGTGAAGTTTTTCAACACGCTGTTTAAGCGCGCCGCCTCCGGTGAATATCCGATGGATTTCTTCGCCTGGCACATTTACGGTAAAAATTCCGCGAAGACCGAAAAATACTGCACGCAGATAGACGGACTTTACGACAAATACAAGCTGCGCGGCAAGGCGGAAAACATCAACACCGAATGGAACATGATATCCTTAAAAAGGCTCGACGGCAGGCCGGGCGTATGGGATATGTATCAGATAATGCAGATGAAAAGCGCGATAGCGCTTATCAATTCGATGATAGTCATGCAGAAGCACGGCGTTTCAAAAGCCGCCTACTACCGCCCCGACGAGTGTTCGCGATTCTGCGGGCTGTACGATTTCGACGGCACTATCAAAAACCACTATTATTCATTCAAAGCGTTCAATATGCTCAAGCAGGCGAAGACAGAGGTCGAAACGATCGGCGGGAGCGATACGGTGCGCATCTGCGCGGCAGCCGACAAAAAGACCGCCGTCATACTCGTCGGCAACGAAGGCGACAAGCCCGAAACGGCGACCGTCACCATCAAGGGCATAGAAAAGTTATATTACACGCTTTACGCCTTCGACGAAGAGCGCAAGCTTACCCCCGTAAGGCACGCGATACTGCCCGACAGAGCAATGAACATAAAGCTCGGCCCCGAAAGTGCGGCGGTCGTAGTAATAGACAAGGAGGTCAAATAAATGAAACACGTTACATGTTATTTTGACGAAGTCGGAAAAACGATAAAACCGCACCATTCGCTCGGCAACTATCCCCCGAGGACTCTTTACGCCTACAGAGGCGCCGCCAACGAGCCCGACGCGGACAATATGCGCGCGCTTTACGAGGAGATAGCGCCCCCCTTCACAAGACTTAAGGCGTCGCGCTGGGGCGGCTACGGCAAGGCGTGCGAGATATGCCATATTTTCAGATATCCGGACAAGGACGTAAACGACCCTGAAAACTACTACTTCCCCGCTACGACCAAAAACATAAACACCGCGCTTGATTCGGGCGTTTCGAGCATAGTTTACCGCCTCGGCGTGCCGAGAGAGCTTTATCCCCCGCTTTATACCGACCTTACGAAGAAAATGTCTTACGACGATATCGCGACGGTTTGCGCCAATATAGTCCGCAATATAAACGACGGCTGGCAGCACGGCACCCACGCCGGGATAAAATACTGGGAGATATGGGACAGAGCGGACGAAAGCTACAGCTTTAAAGGCACGCGCGAAGATTACTACAAGCTTTACGCCGCGGTCGCGAAAAAGCTGAAAGAGCTGCACCCCCGCATAAAAGTCGGCGGCCCGTCGTCTTCCGACTGCTCGGACCTTTCTTTTACGCGCGGATTTTTAGAGTACGTCAAAAAGCATGACCTGCCGCTTGATTTCGTAACGTGGGAATATAACGGCGAGGACGTGAAGGAAGCGGCGGCGCAGGCGAACGCCGTAAAGAAGCTCGTGCTTGAAATGAAGCTTCCCAAAAGGGTCGAGATAATATGCACCGAATGGAACTGCGTGACCGTAAACCCCGACGGCAGATACTCTGTGCCGCACGCGAGAGATATTTACGGCGCGGCGTTTGACGCGGCGTTCATGATATCCATGCAGAAGCAGAATTTAGACGCCAGCATTTTCTACGACTGCAGCATAGGCGCCCCCTGGGGCAGCCTTGTCGATTCGGGCTCTCTCGCCGCGTACAAAACTCTTTATTCCTTCGCCTATTTTGCAAAGCTCTATAAGCTTAAACGCTCTGTTAAGACGACCGTTTCGGGGCGCGAGCTTTACACGCTCGCGGCGACAGACGGAAAGCGCAAGGCGCTTTTGATAGCGAGCTGTCAGGACGACGCTAAAACGGAGCTTGAAATAAACGGCTTCCCCGGCAAAAAGAAGGTTTATATCATGGACGGCAAGCGCTACCCCACCCTCTTTTGCGAAACGTCGGACGACGTCGTTAAAGTGCCCGTGTCGGGCCCCTCGGTCATATTCGTCGAAGGATAAAAAAGGATATATAAATGCCGCCTCGGAACAGTCCGTTCCGAGGCGGTATTATATTTGCTTTTCTTAATACTTTGACGCGACTATTATCCTTATCTGTCTTCCCGAGGCGCCGGTGAAGGGGTTGTAGTAACCCGTGACGGCGTATTCGGAGGTGTTTATCTGCGAGAGGGTCGTTTTCATAATATCGTTCCCCTGCTTCAAATAGACCTGTACGGTGTCGGCTATCGCGTATTCAACGTTTTCGGCGACGAGAGATGAGGCGCTTAAAGACGTTACCGTAACGCCGGTCATCTGTCTTACTTCCGTGCCTCTTACGGCTACGCCGCCGACGCCTACGGTAAAGCTGCCCTGAACGGTTTTCCGTTCGCCGTTAACCAAAAGGGTTATACCGTTCTGCGCCGCAGAGGTGCAGTAGCCGTACGTCCACAGCTCGCCCGTCGTATCGTTTAAGATAAGGTCCTTTATTCTGCCCTGATCGGAGAGCGTATAGAAGCGTACCGAGCTCGCCGTAATATCTTTTCCGGCGATATCGGTTACCTTGACCGCCGCCGCGGCGCCGTCGACCGCAGTGTCAATTATGCGCGCGTTTTCCTCGAGCATATAGCCCGCGAAGGTCTTTCCGTCGCCCGAGACCTTGCCCGAAAGAGTTTTATCCGCGATGGCGGAGACTGTGACGCCGCTTCCGTTTACGCTTACGGAGACGAGCTTGCCCGCCGTAAACTCATAAGTCTTGGGTATCGAGAAAGTGCGCGCCGCGCCGTCGGTGCAGAACACGGTCAGGGTCGACTGCGCTTCGGCGCTGCCGTCGGCGCTCGCTTCCTTTTTGACCGACTGGACTATGCCGTAATAGACGCTATTGACCGAGCTGCCCGTAAGCACGCCTACGACCGCATCGTCTATGCCGAGAAGCAGGGTCGCCGTTTTACCGGTTATGTCGCCGTCTAAGGAGGAAAGCGCGTAGGTCGCGTCGCTCGACCCTATCTGATAGGTCTTGCCGGCTATGGTGACCGAGGTCGGGCTTTTTGAGTTGGGCGATACCGCCGTTATCTTACCCGAGACCTTTTCGGTATATATAAGCGCCGTGCCTATGTCGGAGTTATAGTAATAAACGTCGTTTTCGCTTAAAGCCGCGCTTTTTGATTCTTCGCCGTTCCTGTATATGAGCGAGGGCGTAAAGGGTATTTTATCTCCGGCTTTCGCGATATACGGGCCGTTCATATTGCCGTAGATAGCCGCCGTATAATTGACTTCCCCGTTAATGACCTGGTAGCCAAGCTCGGTGGCGTGCACCTTGCCCTGCGCGTTCTTCGCCGTCATCATATTGCAGAAGATCTGAGCGCAGTCGGACCTTAAAAGCACGTCGCCGCGCGAAAGGGTCATTCCGTCGCGAAGCCCTATTGACGACGCCTTATTGAGCTGAGCCGTCGGGAAAGCGCCCGTAAGGTTTGACGAATCAAAGCCCAGCACGCGAAGGACCGCCGTGCAGCCCTCTTCAAGGGTTATATTCTTATCCGGCTTAAAGGTGCCGTCGGTATAGCCGACGAAATACCCCTGAGACGCGGCTATCCTTATATAGTCGGACGCCCAGTGGGTAGATCTTACGTCTGTAAATACCGACTGCGCCGCGCCGTTTTTGTTTACGGTGTCCTTGAGCGGACTTGCCGCGACCAGCATTTTGGCGAACTGGGCGCGCGTTACCTTTTGCTCTAAGTTCATATTGCCATGGTTATCGCCCACCATGATACCGAGGGCGCGTACCGTCTGTACGGCGCGGTCTTCCGCCGCGAACGCGGGTATGCAGCAGACGCCGAGCACAAGCGCCGCGCATAAGATCAAAGCTATCTTTTTCATATCAGTCTCCTTATTCATATCTTAATGCGTCGATAGGATTGAGTCTTGCCGCTTTCTTTGCCGGTAAGTAGCCGAAAAGGATACCTATACCTACGGAAACGGCAAACGCCATAACGACCGAGTTTACAGCCGGCGATACCGTGATGGGATCGCTGTTCAAAGCCGTTACTATTTTTGTCGCGACGCCCGAAAGCAGGAAGCCGACGACTATTCCCAGAACGCCGCCGAGCGCCGACGTGGTAGCCGCCTCAATTACGAACTGCGACAGTATCACGCGCTCTTTCGCGCCGAGCGCTTTCCGTATGCCTATCTCGCGCGTTCGCTCGGTCACAGACACGAGCATTATGTTCATAATGCCTATGCCGCCGACGACGAGGGAAATGCCCGCGATTATGACGAGTATCGTGATAACTATGCCTATCATGCTGTTAAGCATTTCAAGCACTTCTGTCATACTTAACACGGTATAGGCGTCTTCGTCTTCAAAGATCTTGTAAAGGGCGTTTTCGAGGATCGACTTGCTCTCCGCCATAAGGTCCTCGTTCGGCGCCGATACGACGTAATTTCGCACCCTCGTTCTTGAAAGACGCGCCGCCGTGGTGTACGGGATGAAGATGAAGTCGTCGGTGCCGCCCTCTTTCATCTCGTCTTTCTTCTGCTCGGCTATGCCGATTATCGTAAGCTTTTCGGCGTCTATGCGTATACTGTCGCCGAGCGCCTTGCCGCCGTAATAGGTCGTATTTATATACTCGCCTATGATACAGACCTTTTTCCTGTCGACTATGTCCATATACTCGAAGTTTCTGCCCTGCGCTATCTTGTACGCCTTTATATAGATATAGTCTTCGGAAACGCCCGTCGTCGCGCTGGTGATCGTTTCGGTGCCTATCCTTTTGGTGGCGTTGACCGTGACCGACGGCGAGAGATATTCAAAATACTTCGGGTATTTCTGCACTATCTCGTACATCTGGTCTATGGAAACGTTTCTCGCGGAGCCGCGCCCCTGGATATTTACCTGTAAAAGATTTGTGCCGAGCTCGGCGAAGCTGTCTCTCATATACGTTTCCATACCGTTGCCGAGGCCGGTTATGACTATGACGGCGGAAATGCCTATGATTATTCCGAGCATAGTAAGGAACGTGCGCATTTTGCTCGAAAGTATGTTCTTTATCGCGAGAGAAAAAGTTTCAAATATGTTCATTGTGCTTTTCCTCCCCCGGCGCCCCGTCGTAGACCACCTTGCCGTCTTCAAGACGGATTATGCGCGGTATCTGCGAGGCGATGCCGTTATCGTGGGTTATCAGAACGACCGTGTTGCCGTGCGCGTTCATTTCGAAGAGCATGGCGAGCACTTCTTTGCCCGTCTTTGAGTCAAGCGCGCCGGTCGGCTCGTCCGCGAGGATGACCGCGGGTTTCCCCGCAAGCGCCCTCGCTATAGATACCCTCTGCTGCTGACCGCCGGAAAGCTCGTTCGGGCGGTGCTTTAATTTATCCGAAAGCCCGACGCTTTCAAGCGTCTCGAGCGCTCTTTTCCTGCGCTCGCCGCGGTGAACGCCCGCGTACATCAAAGGCACTTCGACGTTTTCAAGTACGTTCAGCTTCGGCAGCAGGTTATACTGCTGAAAGATGAAGCCGATCTTTTCGTTTCTGATAGAGGCAAGTTCGTTTTTGCTCATTGAGCCGACGTCGCGCCCGTCGAGGAAATATTCGCCGCTCGTCTGAGTGTCGAGACAGCCGATTATGTTCATACAGGTCGATTTGCCCGAGCCCGACTGACCGACTATCGCGACGAACTCGCCTTTTTCTATCTTCATTGAGATATCATCGGCGGCCTTGACCGTTTCGTCGCCCATTTCGTAATACTTGCAGATATTACGAAACTCGATCATCGTGCTCATCTGGTACCTCCGTAGCTGCGGTTGCCGCTGTTGCCGCCGTAATTGCGGTTGGTGCCGCCGCCGGGCGCGCCGCCCGGCGCGCTGCCGCCCGAGAAGCTGAAGCCGCCCTGGCCCATCATATTGGTGACCGATCTGCCTCTGATAGTGCGCTTGATATAAGCTATCGTATCGTCGTCGGTAAGGCCGGAGGATATCTCGGTAAAGTCGTCGTCGGAAAGCCCCGTCACGACTCTTACGTAAACGTAGCCCTCGGGCGCCTCTCTTTCGACCGCGTTCGCCGCAGAGGGCGAATCCTTGGTAACGAGCACGACGTTGCCGCGGGTCACCGCGCTGTTGGGCACGGCTATTACGTTTTCGGCGCTGTCTATGACTATCTTCGCGTCGGCGTTCATGCCGGGAAGAAGACCGTCTATTTCGTCTATTCTTATAGTTACGGGATAAACCGTCGTGTTGTTAGAGGTGGTGCCCGCGACGGAAACTTTAGTAATAACGCCCTCGTACGTCTTGCCGTCTACGGCGTCCGCCGTGACTTCGACCTTCTGACCTACGGCGACGGTGCTTATATCAAGCTCGTCTATGCTTAAGGTCATTTCAAGATAGGTAAGATCGTAAATTATGCAAAGAGTTCTGTTTGTCGAGGTGTTATCGCCCTTTTTATAGTACTTTTCGATTATGGTGCCCGATATCGGGGATTTGACCGTGTAGTTGTCAAGCTGTTTTATCGTGTTGTCGGCCGACATCTCGGAATTGCGAAGGCTTTCCTCCGCCTGCTTAAGCATATCCGATACGTCTTTGCCGGTAAGCTTTATGACTATATCGTCCTTCGCGACCGCGCTGCCCTCGGGCTTGGATATCGTGCCGACGGTAGCCGCCATAGGCGCCGTCAGCGTCGCTTCGGCTTTATATGAAAGCTTGCCGGAGGACACGCTGCCCGCCGAGCCGACTTCCGCCGTGGCGGCAAGCCCGTCGGAAAGGCCGCCGTTATTCTTGACCTCTATAGTCACGTTCCTGGTCTTTATATTGCCCGTGCCGACCGTCTCGGCGCTTGAGACCGCCGTGACAGTGCCCGAAAGCGTTTCAAACGAGCCGTCAAGCACGACGCTTGCCGCGCTGCCGACGGATATGCCCGCCGCGTCTACCGAAGTGAACGGAAGCTTGAGCACGAGCACGGAGGTGTTTTTGACATAACCTACCGTCTGCCCCTGCCTTACTTCGTCGCCGACCGAGACGGAAAGCTCGGTGACCGTGCCGGCGATGTCGGAACGAACGTACTGCTTGTCGATATTGTTCTGATAGTTTCTTTTCGCCTGAGTCAGGGATATCTCGGCGCGATCTATGTTGTTAGAGGCGTCGGCGGGGTCTATCGTGTAAAGGACCGTATCCTTTTCAACGATATCGCCCTCTTCAAACTCGGCGGTAAGTATCTCGCCCTCAACGAGGGTAGTCACCGTGTAGGAGTCCGCCGGCTGAAGCGTGCCGCTTCCCGTAAGCTCGCGGCTTATGTTGTGCCTTGACGTCTTTTCCTCTGTGTAGGTGACGGACGCCGCCGCGTTCTTGCTTCCTTTTTTGGGAAGAATGAAGAAGTACGCCGCCGCCGCGAGCGCTAAGACCACAACGACGATAATGATTATGACCGTCAGCTTTTTCCTGCTTTTCTTTTTGTTCTTTGCCATGATACACCTCGTTTTGGTTTTTTTGTTCGTTGTCTGCATTATAACTGTTTATTTTCGGCGTTTCAAGCGTTTTCAAAAAGTGTTTAACCATTGTTCAACCTTTGTTTACATTTTCAAAGCTTGAACGCCACGCCGAAAAGCGCGGACAGGGCGATGAATACTATCGGGTGCAGTTTTTTCAAGGGTTTTACGCGGGTAAGAACGACGAGCGCCGCGAAAAGGATAAGCGCTTTTATATTGAAAAGCGTTTTTACGCTTTCAAACGGCAGGCATAAAACAGACATGGTCAGCACGGTGCAGCCCGCCGAGGCGATAAGCCCCATGCTTGCGGGCCTGAGGCCGTAAAACGCCGATTTGATAAAAAAGCTGTCTTTAAAAGCGTCAAGCACGCGCGCGACGATAAGGATAATTATAACGGATGGCGTAATAAGCCCCAAAAGCGCGACGAGCGCGCCCAAAACGCCCGACACGGTAAAGCCGGTATAGACCGCCATATTAACGCCTATCGGCCCCGGCGTAGAGTCGGCGACGGCTATCATATCGGCAAGCTGAAGGGAGGTAAACCACCCCGTCTTTTCGCCCATCTGCTGTAAAAAGGGCACGGTCGCCATCCCGCCGCCGACGGCGAAAAGCCCCGTTTTGAAAAACTCCCAGAAAAGCTTTAAAAGGATCATTTCCCGCGCCTCCTTTTAAAGCTTTGGATAAGCACACCGAGCGCCGCCGAAATTACGACTGTAAGCACGGGTGACGCCTTTAAGAAGAAGGACGCGACCCAAACGGCTAAAAGAATGATAAGCGTAAAAGCGTCGGTCACGGCTTTTTTTGAAAGCTTTATAACGGCGTTTAAGATAAGCACGCAGACGCAGACGCGTATCCCCGCGAACGCCGACTTTACGTAAATATTATCGGCAAAGCCCGTAAGCAGCGCCGCGATAAGAAGTATTATGACGAAGGAGGGGAAAACGACGCCCGCCGTCGCGAACAGGGCGCCCAAGGTCCCCTTTTCCTTTCTTCCGACGAAGGTCGCCGTGTTTACGGCTATGACGCCCGGGGTGCACTGACCTACGGCGTACCAGTCCATAAGCTCGGCCTCGGTCGCCCAGCTTTTCTTTTCGACCACTTCCCTTTGAAGCATGGGAAGCATGGCGTATCCGCCGCCGAAGGTCAAAGCGCCTATCCTTGAAAAAGTGAAAAACAACTCGACAAGTTTATTCATAATGAAATAATTATATACTATATATTGATTTTTTTCAAGATTTTGTTTGACTTGAAGCCCAAACAAGAGTATAATAAATCGTCGTAAAAAAAGAAGAGAGGTTTTATTGTGGTACGCGAAGATTTAAGAAATATCGCCATAGTCGCTCACGTCGACCACGGCAAAACGACGCTTGTTGACGAAATGCTCAAGCAAAGCGGCGTTTTCCGCGAAAATCAGGTCGTTGCCGAAAGGGTCATGGACTCTAACGACTTAGAGCGGGAGCGCGGCATAACCATACTCGCGAAGAACACCGCCGTGATGTATAACGGCGTGAAAATAAACGTAATAGACACGCCGGGGCACGCAGATTTCGGTGGCGAGGTCGAGCGCGTTTTAAAGATGGTCAACGGCATAATCCTTCTGGTGGACGCCGCCGAGGGGCCCATGCCCCAGACTCGCTTCGTTCTGCAGAAGGCGCTCGACCTCGGGCACAAGGTCATAGTCGTCATAAACAAGATAGACCGTCAGGACGCCAGGGCAGAGGAGGTCCTCAACGATGTCTATGACCTCCTTCTGGAGCTCTCGAACGATGAGGACATGCTGGAGGTCCCGGTCTTCTACGCAAACGGCCGCGCCGGTGTCTGCTCCGAGAAGCTGAACGACCCGAACGCAAAGAACATCTTCCCGCTTCTGGATGCTGTGGTCTCACGCATCCCGTCCCCGTCATACGA
>JAFSVO010000135.1 GCA_017444965.1 Clostridia bacterium
CTTCCGTTTAAGGCCTGAGAGTGTTACTCCTTCGGCGAGATGATCTTCTTTTCGGAAGTCCGGTACGCAGAACGGTCCTTTTGCCTGAAAGCTTCGCCCCGCGCAAGCTCACGCCCGGGGTTTTCATCTTCGGCGGCGAGCCGGTCGCTCTCTCCCGTCTGTTTATACCCGTTATTGATTTATAATTTAAGTATATTCGTGAAATATATAATTGTCAATATTTTTCAAGAAGAGATCTTTTGATATCCCAAAGCTTCTGCGACAGGTCGACGTAGTAGGGGTGGGGGTTCTCAAAACGCGCGACCTCGCTCCAAAGATTAGACAATTTTTCGGCGCAGTATGCGCGCACTTCGTTTATGGGCGGGCACTTATATACCTGTTTGCCGTCCTTGAAGATCTGCACCAAAAGCGGCTCCGCAGAAAAGCTTTCGAGCGTGCGCTTTTTCCAGGTATGGGTCGGGTCGAAAATGGTGTACGGCTTTTTCGTGTCAATAGTCTCGTCCCGAAGCGTCAGCACGTCGGCTATGTATTTTCCGTCCTCGTGCGAGGTCAGGCGGTATATCTGCTTGAAATGGGGCGTCGTTATCTTTTCGACGTTTTCCGATATCTTTATTTTGGGGATAATATTCCCGTCCTTGTCCTCTATCGCCGCAAGCTTGTAAACGCCGCCGAATACGGGCTCGCTTTTAGAGGTGATAAGCCGCTCGCCTATGCCGAAGGAATCTATGCGCGCGCCCTGAAGCAAAAGGTCGCGTATAAGAAATTCGTCGAGAGAGTTAGACACGGTTATCTTGCAGTCGGAAAGACCGGCGGCGTCAAGCGCTTCGCGCGTTTTCTTGGTAAGATAGGCGATATCGCCCGAGTCTATGCGCACGCCTTTCAGGCGGTGCCCCGCGGGCTCAAGCACCTCTTTCGCGCATCTTATCGCGTTTTTAACGCCCGAGTGAAGCACGTTGTAGGTGTCTATAAGAAGGACGCAGTTGTCCGGATATACTTTCGCGTAGGCGCGGAACGCCTCGAATTCCGAGTCGAAAAGCTGTACCCAAGAATGCGCCATCGTCCCGACTGCGGGAACGCCGAAAGCTCTGTCGGTAATGGCGCACGCCGTACCTGCGCACCCCGCGATATACGCCGCCCTCGCGCCGAGTATAGCGCCGTCCGCGCCCTGCGCCCTGCGCGAGCCGAACTCCATAATGGCGCGCCCCTGCGCCGCGCGCACCATGCGCGACGCTTTAGTCGCGATAAGGCTTTGATGGTTTATGTTTAAGAGCACCATCGTTTCTATAAACTGCGCCTGAATTACGGGCCCGCGCACGGTAACGAGCGGCTCGCCGGGAAAGACGGGCGTGCCCTCGGGTATCGCCCACACGTCGCACGAAAAGCGGAAGTTTTTAAGGTAGTTGAGAAACTCCTCGCAGAAACAGCCCTTAGAGCGCAGGTAATCAATATCGTCATGCGTAAAGCTCAGGCCGTTTAAATAGTCGCAAAGCTGCTCAAGCCCCGCCATAACGGCGTAGCCGCCGTTGTCGGGTATTTTGCGGAAGAACATATCGAAATAAGCCACCGTGTCCGCAAGACCGTTTTTAAGATAGCCGTTCGACATGGTGAACTCGTAAAAATCGGTCAGCATGGTAAGGTTGCGAGGTATCATCGGGGTCCCCTCCGTAATTTATTGTCGGTAATATAAAAATAACACGGTTTCAAAGAACTTGCAATATATAAAAATGAGTGTTAAACTAAAATCATAATTTATCCGGAGGAAACTTATGAAAACTGCTGTTTTTATTCTCGACGGCGCGGCCGACGAACCGAACGCACGGCTTTCCGGCAAAACTCCGCTTGAAACGGCGTTTCATCATAATATGGACCTTTTCGCGTCTTACGGCGCTTTCGGGACCCTGCCCGCCTTTTCGGAGGCGGCGTCTTTGGGGCTCGATTTTCCCGCCGCGGCGGGAGCAGGCGCGTATTTCGCGGCAAAAGCCGCGGGCGCGTCTTTAGGCGAAAACGACCTTGCGTATTTCTGCGCGACCGTCACGCTGTCTGACGCCGAAAGGTTTGAAGACGCCGTAATGCAGGATATAGGCGCCTACGGCACCGAGGGCTTCCGCTCGCGCGACGCGCTTAACTTGCTGAAAGGGGCGACGGACGCCGAAATAAGAGAGGGGCGCGGCTATACGCACACCCTCGTTCTGCGCGATTCTCTTTCGGGCGGCACTCAGACGCCGCCGGAAAAGGTTTTGGGTAAAAGGGTCGGCGACTTTCTGCCGCGGGGCAGAAACGAAAAGGCGCTTTGCGACTTAATGCGCCTGTCTTACGGTAAGCTTCGCGGCTGCTTTAAAAACGAAGGCGAGGGCTCGCCCGTCAGCGCCGTATGGCTTTGGGGCGAGGCGAAAAGCTTTTCTTCGCCCTCTTTTAAGGAGCTTTTCGGCGTGCCTCGCGCGGCGCTTATCGCCGAAAGCGACAGGTATTACGGCGCGGGGGCTCAGCTCGGCTTGGATCTGATAGAGGTTCCGTCGGCAAACGGCAGATACGATACGAATTACGACAAGATAGCGCTCGCCGCGAAAAACGCATTCGACACGGGCGAAGATATCGTTTTCATCTGCGCCGAGGGCGCGCGCGAAAGCTCCCTTCGCGGAGAAATAAGAAATAAGATCTACGCTGTCGAAAAGTTTGACGAGCTTTGCATAGGCCCCGTCATGCATTATCTTGAAAACAAGGGCGAAGACTTTACAGCGCTTTGTTTATCGGGCCGCGCGGCGTCGGTAGAGAAAAAAGAGATCATTGATATCCCGACGCCGTTCGCTTTTTATAAAAGCGTATCGCACCCGACGCATAAAACTCGCTTTAACGAAAAATGCGCGATCGATACGGGCGTTTCCGAAAGCGCGCCTTCAGCGCTTCTTAAAAAGGCGCTCAAAAAGAGATAAAGGAGTTTTACCGTGAAAAAGCTTTCAGATTTTAAAAAAGCCTCTCTCGGCGTTTTCCCGACTCCGCTTTATAAGCTTGAAAACGTAAGCGCGGCGTTAAAGACGAACGTATATATCAAAAGAGACGACCTTTCGGGCGTGGGACTCGGCGGCAATAAGGTAAGAAAACTCGAATACCTGCTCGCCGAGGCAAAAGACCTCGGCGCGAAGGTCGTTTTCACGACGGGCGGCGCCCAGTCTAACCACGCCATGCTCACGGCGGCGTGCGCGGGAAAACTCGGTATGAAAGCGGTGCTTATATTAAAAGAGCGCGGCGTAACGGCGCCCTTGGGCAACCTGCTGCTTGAGCGCATAATGGGCGCGGAAGTCATTTTTAACGACACCGACGATTTTAACGAGATATACGCGCAAATGGACGAGATAGGCAAAAAGCTCGGCGAGCCGTATTATAAAATACCCTTAGGCGGCTCGAACGCTTTGGGTACGCTGGGCTACGTCGCCTGCGCCGAAGAGATATCAAAGCAGGGCGTAATTTTCGATCATATCGTCTGCGCCGAGGGAAGCGGCGGCACCGCGGCGGGCCTCGCGCTCGGCGCGAAGCTCTTTTTGCCGGGCGCGCGCGTTCACGGTATGACCGTATCGGAAGGCGATTTTGAAAATACCACGCTTACGCTTATGCGTGAGACGGCGGCTCTTCTGGAATCCGGTATAAATATCTCCGCAAACGATTTCGATATAAAAGAAAACTACGGTCCGGGCTACGCCGTACCGTCCGAGGAAGGGAACGCGGCGATGAGGTTCCTTGCCGAAAAAGAGGGTATATTCCTCGACCCGGTCTATACGGGAAAGGCGTTCGCGGGGCTTTTAAAAATGGCGCGCGAGGGCGCGTTCAAAGAAAGCGACAAGGTCCTTTTCGTCCATACGGGCGGCGCGGGCGGCATCTTCGCCGTAAGCTCGGCGGACTGAAAACCTGCGCGGCGTTATTTGCCGCGTCAGAATCATCGCAGCAGGGGGTTGAGAGGGATGAAACAGCTTACCGTCGCGCTTATAGGCGCGGGCGGCAGAGGCACGACCTACGTATCTCTTATGGATAAAGAAAAGTTTAAGGTGGTCGCCGTCGCCGAGCCGATAAAAGAGCGCCGCGACAGAATAAAAGACAGATTCGGCATACCCGAAAATATGTGCTTTGAAACGTACGAACCGCTTTTGGAAAGACCCAAGCTTGCCGACTGCGCGGTTATTGCGACGAGCGACAAAGGCCACTTTGAGCCGGCGATGAAGGCTATAGAAAAAGGCTACGACCTACTTCTGGAAAAGCCGGTCGCGCCGACGTGTGAAGAATGCGTGAAAATAGCCGCCCTCGCGAAGGAAAAGGGCGTAAAAATACTCGTTTGTCACGTTCTGAGATATACCAAGTTCTATTCAAAGATCAAAGAAATGATAAAAAACGGCGCCGTCGGAAAAGTCGTTTCGATAGATCACAGCGAAAACGTCGGCAACCTGCATCAAAGCCACAGCTTCGTCCGGGGCAACTGGGGCAATACGGAAAAAAGCTCGAATATGCTTCTGGCAAAATCCTGCCACGATATAGATATCATCCAGTGGCTCATGGACGAAAAATGCGTAAAGGTCCAGTCCTTCGGCTCGCTTTACTATTTCAGACCCGAAAACGCGCCCGAAGGCGCGCCGGAATACTGTATTGAAGGTTGTCCTCACAGCAAAGAGTGCTTGTACGACGCCACCGTCATTTATTCAAAAGAGCATAAGGGCTGGTATAAAAGACACGCCCTTCAGAAAGACGACCCGACGGACGAAGACTATGAAAAGCTTTTAAAAACCACGCAGTACGGGAAATGCGTTTTCAAATGCGATAACGACGTCGTCGACCATCAGGTCGTGAATATGGAGTTTGAAAGCGGCGCCACCGCGTCTTTCAGTATGTGCGCTTTTAACGAGGGCGGCAGATATATCCGCGTAATGGGAACGAAGGGCGAAATATACGGCAGCGGGAAGGACGATATTTTAGACTTTTTTGATTTCAGGACCCGCGAGCATACGATAATAAAGCCGAACGAAACGTCGCTCGACGACTCGATAACGAACGGGCACGGCGGCGGCGACGGCGGCATTGTCGCGACCCTTTACGAATATCTTGTAAACGGTTATAAGGGCGATATGCTCAGCGAAATAGGCATCTCGACCGAAAACCATCTTATAGTATTCGCGGCGGAAGAGTCGAGGCTTAAAAACAAAGTCGTAAATATGAAGGAGTTTTATAAAGAAACAGGCTTCGTTTCGGAATGAAGAGTAAAAATAATAAAAACAATAAAAAAGACGCCGCTTACGGCGTCTTTAATTTTGTATGATTTCCGTTATATGAACCTCTCCCGAGCTTAAAGCGCGCGTTTTACCCTCAGAACTGACGAGCAGACGAAGGTCGCCGTCAAAACCCGTAACGAGAGCTTTTTTCATAACCCCGTTTTCCGAAAACTCAACAGTCTTTCCCGTAAGGACCGACCGCGAAACGTACTCCTCTTTAAAATCGCGCCTTTTTAAAGCGCGGTCAATATTGCGTACTATTCTTTTAGCGAGCTTTTTCGGGGGTATTGCGAGCGAAACCGAGCCGGCGTTACCGAGCCCTTCGGGAAAGCTTTCGGTCGTAAGATTGACGCCTATGCCGCATATCACTTTGTCCCCGCACGATTCAACGAGTATCCCGCAAACCTTTTTTCCGCGCAGATACACGTCGTTTACCCATTTTATCCCGACGCCGCGCACTCCGAACGCCTCAAGCGCGCGGCATACGGCAACGGCGCAAAGGGGAGTTAAAGGTATTTTCAACGCCTCGTCCGGGGTAACGTCAAGGATATACGACATATAAAGCCCCGCGCCTTCGGGCGAGTAAAAAGAGCGGCCGCATCTGCCGCGCCCCTTCGTCTGCGCGCGCGCCAAAACCGCGGCTCTGCGGTATTTCCCGCATATCTCCTTCGCCGCGTCGTTCGTTGACGTTACAGTGTCGTAACTAAAATACTTCATAAAAACCCTTTAAAAAACTCTTTCATAAAGATTATATATGAAAAGCCGGAGCCTTTCAACAGGAATATAAAAAGCGGCGGTCCTTTTTTAAGGACTGCCGCTTATGTCTTTTATTTCGTTAAAGCGCCATGGCTTAAAAGCGAAGCCTGCGCGCCGTCTTGAGCCTGCGTAGCCGTTCCGCTTAAAAAGCGGTTTCTATCGCGCTTTCGCGCCTTTGCCCGTCAAACGGTGAAACGCGCGGCGTATTCCTCAAACTGCTTTTCAAACTCGTCAGAGCGCTTGTTTTTAACGCGGTCGAGGTACTTGTGCGTATCGAACTCGTCGGCTTCAAGCTCTATCATAGCGGCGGCGACGTTAGAGCAGTGGTCGGAAACACGCTCGAAATCGGTGAGCAGGTCGTTTAAAACGAACCCGGGGACTATAGTGCATTCGCCGGTCTGAAGTCTTTCTATATGATGGAGCTTGATCTTGTCGCAAAGATCGTCGATAAGCTCCTCAAGCGGCTCGACCTTTTTCGCCGTGTCTATGCTTTTTGAAAGGAATGCGCCTACGGATATCGCGACTATCTCGTTCACGGCGTCGATTATCACCCTCATCTCGGCGCGTGCGCCTTCAGAGAAAGTAAGCTTTTTATCCTTTATTTCTTTTGCGCTTTCGGCGATATTCAGCGCGTGGTCGGAAATGCGCTCAAAATCCGAAAGGGTGTGCAGGAATACCGAAATATCCTTGTTCTGCCGTTCTGTAAGGTCGCGCCCCGTAAGCTTGACAAGGTAAGTCCCTAGCCCGTCCTCGTATTTGTCAACGCTCGCCTCAAGCTTCGCGACCTTGTCAAAAAGCTCCTGATCGTATTTGCCCAAAAGCTCGGTCGCCGAAGACAGCGCGGTCTGCGCTCTTTTCGCCATTTCGGTAATGGCCGTTCGGCTCTGATCGACAGCCAGCGCCGGGTGAGAAATGAACATTTCCTCGAGCAGAGGCGCGTCGTCGTCTTCCCGCTCTTTATCCTTGACTATAGAGCATACGAGCGTTTCTATAACGTCCGTGAAGGGGAGAAGCAGAAGCACCATAGCAAGCCTTATAAACGTATTGAGGGTAGAGATCATGAACGGGTCGGTCACGTCGCCTAAAAACGAATACTTGAAAATAGTGTCCCCTATATAAAAGACCGCGACGCAGACGGCGGCGCTCAAAGTCGTCGTGATGGGGTAGATAAGCGCCGCGCGCTTTCCGTTTACAGTCGCGCCCAAAGCCGAAAGAAGGACCGGCGCCGACGCGCCTATCGTAACGCCGAACAAAAGCGGTACCGCGCTTCCCACCGTCAAAGCGCCCGCGACCGAAAGCGCCTGAATGATACCGACTGCCGCCGAAGCCGACTGCAGTACCGCGGTAAAGAGAATACCGGCGAGCACGCCTAAAACGGGGTTTGAAAGGGACGTAAGAAGCGAACGGAAGCTTTCCGAATCCCCGAAGCCCATGACCGCCGAGCTCATCGCGCTCATGCCGTACATCAGCACGGCAAAGCCCATAAGTATCCAGCCGAGGCGGTTTACCGTCTGCTTTTTTACGAATATGCACATTATTATGCCGACCGTGGCGACCGCGCCGGTAAGCACGGCTGAGGAAAAAATACTTTCTTTGCCCTGCGCGCCGTTTATGTAGTTTAAGCAGATTATCCACCCCGTTATGCTCGTGCCGAGTATGGCGCCGAGTATAACGCTGACCGCCTGCCGCAGCTTCATCATCCCGGAATTGACGAAGCCCACGACCATGACCGACGTCGCGCACGAGGACTGTATCGCCGCCGTAACGCCCGTGCCGAGCAGAACGCCCTTGAGCGTAGTGTTCGACAGACGGTAAAGGATAAGCTCAAGCTTGTTTCCGGCGACGCTTTTAAGCCCGTCGCCCATAAGCCTCATTCCCAGAAGGAACAGCGCCGTACCGCCGAGAAGGTCCATAAGCATAGTAATACTCATAAAATAACCTCTGTATAAATTATCAAGTCCTTTTTCATCAATACCATTTTCCCGCCCGAAAGTTAAAAGGAAAACCGCGTTAATGTTAAATCGAGGTTAAATTCGTTTATTTTTCGCGTTATTTATGTTATTATAAAAATGAAAAAAATTTGCGGTGATAAATATGATCTATTTACTTGAAGACGACGACAGTATAAGAAAGCTCGTCAAATACGCGCTTGAAAGCCAGGGCTTTAAGGTCACGGGCTTTTCCGAGCCGCGCTCTTTCTGGGACGAGATGAACTACGCTCTGCCCGACCTTCTGCTTTTGGATATCATGCTGCCTGAAGAGGACGGGATATCGGTGCTTAAAAAAATACGGCAGAACGGGCGCACGAAAAGCCTGCCGGTCATAATGCTCACGGCTAAAAACACCGAGTTTGACCGGGTAGAGGGCTTAGACGCGGGCGCCGACGATTACATTTCAAAACCCTTCGGCATGATGGAGCTTATAGCCCGCATAAGAGCCGTCCTGCGCCGCCTTGAAAAAACCGACGAGATAAAGGAATACAGAA
>JAFSVO010000013.1 GCA_017444965.1 Clostridia bacterium
GACGTCCGCTTTGTCGTAAAGCTCCTGCGCGTCGGCTATCATCGTCGCGCCCGCGGCGGCGTATTCCTCGTCGCTGAAGAAGGCGAGGTCGCCGGCGGTCTTTTCAACGAGTACTTCGCAGCCGTCCGCTTTGAGCTTTGCTACCGTTTCGGGAGTCGCCGCGACGCGGCCCTCACCGTGCATGATCTCTTTCGGGATACCGATTACCATAGTTACAAGTCCTTTCTTTATTAAAAGTGTTTATTTTTAGTCGGGAAGAACGCTGACCTCGCGCTTGTTCGTGGAAAGCACGACGGAAGTGCGGGTAAGAGAAACGCCGTGAATGGATTTGATGTTGTTCAGAATATCCTCGAGCGTTTTGCCCGAGCGCACGATGGTCTTGAGTATAAACTCAAAATCACCCGCGATGTAATAGCACTCGGTAACGCAGGATTCCGATTTTATGACCGAAACGAAGTTTTCATAGTATTTCGGATGGTCAAGACGAACGTTGATGAAGGCGGTAAGCTCGGTACCCGTAAGCTTTTCGTCGACTAAAACGGTGTACCCCTTGATAATACCCGAGCTTTCAAGCTTTTTTATCCTCTCGATAACGGCGGACGTGGAAAGGCTGATGCGCGAGCCTATTTCGGTGGCGTTCGCGCGGGCGTTTTCTTTCAGGCATGCGAGAATTCTGCGGTCTATCGCGTCCAAGCTCTTCACCTCTTTTATTTTTTCTTAATTATATGAAAAAAACGGAAAAAAGTAAATATTTCTTATTAATTTTGCAAAATATTTCGGAAAACACAAGAAAAAACAATAATATTTTCTTTAAACGCTCCCTTTAAAAAAGGAAAAACGCAAATTTTAAGGGGACGCCTCCGGGGTCGCGCGAAAAACTTCCGGCGGGCGCTTCTGCAAAGAGGTTTTTTGCCTTTCTTTTTCTTGCAATAAAAGCCCCCGCGTGATAGAATAAAAGCGTTATATCGGGGGATGAGACGGTGAAAAACAGGGGAAGGATATATATGGTCGCGGCGGCTCTTTTGTGGGGGCTTGCCGGTGTCTGCGTAAAATCGGTCGACTGGACCGCGATGCAGCAGGTGGCGGCGCGAAGCGTGCTGGCGTTTTTCGTTATCTGCGCGTTTCACGGCGGGCTTAAGATAAAGTTTACGCGCGCGGGAGTCGTCGGCGCGTTTATGATGTCTGTCACGAGCATTTTGTATTTGGAAGCGATAAAGCTTACCACGGCGGGCACGGCTATCGTCCTTCAGTACGTCGCGCCGATATTTATTCTGCTTTACTGGGTCATAATACAGCGACGCAAGCCGAAGGCGTATGAGATAATCATAACCTTTCTCGTTTTCGGCGGCTGCGTCCTGTCATTCCTCGGCGATATGTCGGGCGGGCACGTACTCGGCAACCTTCTCGGCCTGCTTTCGGGCGTGACCTTTGCCGCGAATATCATCATACTCGGAAATATGGACGGCGAAAAAGGCGATCCTTTCGACGCGCTCAAAATAAGCTGTATTATGTCTTTTGTCTTTTCGCTGCCCTTTTCGATAGCCGAAGGTTTGCCCGCTTTTACGCTTAAAAACGTTTTCTGGATAATCGTTCTGGGCGTTTTCCAGTACGGGCTCGCGAACGTGTTTTTCGCAAAAGGCATTAATTCGGTCGGAAGCTTAGAGGGCTCGCTTATATTAACGCTTGAGCCGGTGTTCAACCCCATTCCCGTAGCTATCTTCTGCGGCGAAATGATGAGCCCGCTCGCCATTTTGGGCGCGGTAATAGTTATAGCGGGCGTTACGGCGCATACCCTGTTAAGCGTTGACAAGGGGCGCTCTGATAAAGTATAATAGAAAATAATTTATAACGGAGGCGGGCTTATGAGCAAAGCTTTTAAAAAGGCCTTTATAGGGGGCTTTTCCAAAAAAGACGTCATACAGTACATTGCCGACCTTGAAAAAAGAAACGTGGCGGACGCCGCCGAATCGGCGGAAAAAATAGCGTCCGAGCGCGAAGCGAGAGCGGCGCTTGAGGATAAGCTTTCCGCGGTGACCGACAGCGAAAAGGCGGCGGTGGCGCGCGCGCAGGGGCTTGAAAGCGAGCTGTCAAAGGCGGTTTCTGAAAAAGACGAGCTTAACGAAAAGCTCA
>JAFSVO010000136.1 GCA_017444965.1 Clostridia bacterium
CGGCGGCGATAACGGTGTTATGGCAAGCGAACCCGCGACGGCGTTCCCTACGGCGGCGGCAACGGCTTCGAGCTGGGACCCGGAGATCACTTACAAAATGGGCGTGGCGATAGCAAAGGAATGTCGCTACTACGGCGTTCACGTCGTTTTAGGCCCCGGCGTCAATATCAAAAGAAATCCGACGGGAGGCAGGAATTTCGAGTATTTTTCCGAAGATCCGTTCCTCGCTTCCGAAATGGCAATAGGCGAGATCGAAGGCGTTCAGTCGGTAGGAGTGGGAGCTTCTTTAAAGCACTTCGCACTCAACAGCAGTGAAAATTATCGCTTTATGGGCAACTCGGTCGCAAGCGAAAAAACGATGCGCGAGTTTTATTTGAAAGTCTTTGAAAGGATCATCAAAAAAGTTAAGCCCGCAACCGTAATGTGTGCCTATAACCAAGTTAACGGCACTTTTTGCTCGGAAAACAAGTGGCTTTTAACCGATATTCTTCGCAAAGAATGGGGTTATGACGGACTTGTGATGACCGATTGGGGCGCGATACGTGAGCGCGTTGCAAGCTTGAAAGCCGGCTGCGATCTCGAAATGCCGGGCGACACTCTTATATGCAGGAAGTGGATGCTCGATGGGATCGAAAACGGCACGCTCGAAATACAAGAGCTCGACAAGGCTGCGTTGAACGTTCTGAAACTTTTGGACGAATATTATAAACCGGCAGACCCGACGCCCATCGACTTCGATGCTCATCATGCGCTCGCGGCAACTTTAGCAGAAGAAAGCGCGGTGCTTATGAAAAACGACGGCGCGCTTCCACTTAAAACAACGGATAAATTGCATATATGCGGCGAAATGTTTGAGCATATGCGTTATCAGGGCGCCGGAAGTTCGATGATAAATCCCGCAAGGCTCACAACTCCGAAAGACGCGTTTGAAAAACGCGGCGTAATATGTTATAATATAGACGAATGCGATAAGATACTCGTTTTTGCAGGGCTTACCGACGAATACGAAAGCGAGGGTGGCGACCGCGAAGATATGCGGCTTCCCGAAGACCAACTTAAACTCATTAACGAAATGATAAAAACAGGTAAACCCGTGATAGTTGTTCTTTTCGGAGGATCACCCGTGGAACTGCCGTTTGAAGGTAACGTCAAAGCGATACTCAATATGTATCTTCCCGGTCAGAACGGCGGAGAAGCGACGGCGAGACTACTTTTCGGCGAAGTCAATCCTTCCGGTAAACTTGCGGAGACCTGGCCTATAAGATACGAGGACGTTCCTTCGTACAAGACGTTCGGAAAGGGCATAAATGAAGTTTATTCGGAAGGTACGGAAGTAGGTTATCGCTATTATAACAAACATAAAATTCTCGTTCGCTATCCTTTCGGTCACGGCTTGTCGTATACGACGTTTGAGATCGGTGAGTGGAAACGCGACGGGGATAAATATTCGACCACGGTCAAAAATTCCGGCGACAGATTCGGGGCGGAAGTCGTTCAATTATATATAGACGGCGAACTTCGCGGATTCAAAAAGGTAAGATTAGAGCCGAATGAAAGCGTGAATGTTACGATAACGGCGGAAAAGGTTGACGAAACGGAATATCCCGACGAGTTGATAATTCCCGAAGAGCCTAAGAAATTCCCGATAACGCTCGAGTCCCGCTTCACGGACCTAAAGCAAACGTTTATGGGGCGCATACTTTTCAATGCGGTCATAAGCGTTGCCGAAAAGCAAAAAAAGGAAGCTTTGAAAATGCCCGACGGTGTCGAAAAGGATAACAAACTGAAAGGCGCCCGCTTTTTGAGACGGATACTTGAGTCGAATTCCCTTAGGTCAATGTCGATGACTGCGGGAAGCTCGCTTCCTTATAACTTCGCAATAGGGTTTAAAGAACTTGCGAACAGACACTTATTTAAGGGTGTAAAAGCCTTTTTGAAACCTATAAAAGTACCTAAATTACCCAAGGAGGAAAAATAAGATGGCAAAGAGTTTGATAGAAAGCAGGATATTCCATTCCCGCATTAAATCGAAGAACGTCACAGGGAAAGAAAAATGGCTCGGATACCTCATTGGCCCGATAGGCGCTATCCTTCTTCACGCGGTGCTCGCTTCTTATCTTAATATCTATTACACCGACGTTTTAAAGCTTACGAACATCTGGGGCGGTCTCTTTCTGACTCTTTTCCCGCTTGTGTCGAAGGGCATAGACGCTCTTACAAATATCCTGATGGGTTATATAATCGACAGAACGAGGACAAAACAGGGTAAAGCAAGACCGTGGCTGTTACTTTCCGCACCGCTACTTACGATCTCGGGAATATTATTGTTCGTCGTTCCTAACGGCAGTGACACCTTAAAGGCGATCTGGGTGCTTATAAGTTATAACCTTTTTTACTCCTTTGCATATACCATCTTCAGTATGTCGCACAGCCTTATGGTTCCGCTGTCGACGAGAAACACCATACAAAGAGGCGGACTGTCCGTTTTTAACCAGATAGCCACGATAATGGTGACGGGTATCGTCGTAGCGCTCTTTTTCCCGATGCTCATTATGCCTGTGCTCGGCGTCAATAAAGAGTTGTGGATAACGCTTATGTCCATTCTCTCCATAATCGCGCTGCCACTCACGCTTTTGGAGTATTATTTTACCAAAGAAAGAATAACCGAAGAATCCGCAGGCAAAACGGAAGAGAAAAAGATACCTTTCAAGTTTCAGTTAAAAGCCATCTTCACCGACAAATATTTCATCCTCCTTATTTTGTATTTCTTGGTCTATACCGTCGGGATGACCTTGAAAAACATCGGACTCGTTTACTATTGCAACTACGTTTTAGGCACCTATAACGACGGCATAACGCAGACGCTCGTTTCTGTCTTAGGCGGAATTCCGATGGGTATAGGCATCTTCGTCGTCTGGCCGCTCGCAAAGAAATTCGGAAAGAAAAACGTTACGATGGCAGGCTTTCTCATATATGCGTTAGGCTCGCTCATCTGCTTCCTTGCTCCTACAAATCTATATATGGTTTTGGTGGGACAGTTCATCAAAAACATCGGCGGGCTTCCTTGCGCTTACGTCTTTATGGCGCTGTTTGCAGATACTCTCGACCACATGGAATGGAAAACCGGCTTCAGAAACGACGGCACGGCGATGTCCATCTACAATATCATAATGGTCGCTGCCGCAGGTATCTGCACGGGAATATTCAATTTCTTCCTGTCGAGTTCCGGTTACGTCGCGCCCGTTTTGCAGAGTGAATATCTTGCAAATATAGGTCAGTATGCGGGTCTTGCCACACAGCTGAGCACCGAACAAATAGCCGCTTTGAGCTCTACCGGTGCCGTTGCGTTCGTTCAGAATGCCGCTACCAATAACTTTATCACGATAGCGTTCGTAGGTCTCGAAGTTTTGACGGGTCTTGCTTGCGCGGGGATACTTGTCTTCGTTTCCGTTGAAAAGACCGTAACGAAAAAACAGGCCGCTTTGGTCGAAAGAGAAAAAGAGGCTTACGCAAAGGCCGGCAAGGAATGGCTCCCCGCAGAAGAGCGCAACCGTATCGAACAGGAAAGGCTGGACGACGAAGCCGAAGAAGTCTTTATGCAGGAGCTCAAAAAGAAATGCGAAGCAAAGGGTCTCGATTTTGAAAAGGAAGCAGAGGCTCACAGGCTTGTTTTAAAAGAAAAGAATATCAAGACGGAAGAAAAACAGAAACTTGCCGAAGTCAAAGAGCAGGAAAAAGAGTTGAAAGCAAAAGAAAAACAAGAACGCAAACTTGCCAAGATGTCGCCCGATCAGCTTAAAAAGTATAACGAAAAGCAGGAAGCGAAGAAGGCAAA
>JAFSVO010000137.1 GCA_017444965.1 Clostridia bacterium
ATGTAGGATCTACAACAGTAAAGCTCGTATTGCTGGATGACGATAACAATATCGTCTATTCAAAGTATGAGCGCCATATGTCAAATGTCTTTGAGAAGGCAGGTGAGCTTTTAAAAGAGCTCAGAGCCGAGATGAGCGCGGCGGGCGCCGCTTCTCCCAAAGACGCGCGCACGAAGGACGAGCTTGAGCGCGAGAGGTGGCTCAACGAATACGTGCAGGTCCAGCTTTTCAAGGACGGCAAGGAATACCGCGACGACGTGTGCGTTTCGGTAAACGGCGAAAACTGCGCGGTGCGCCGCGGCGTGCCCGTCAGGATAAAGCGCAAGTTCGCGCTGGCGCTTGAGGCGGGCAGGCGGCAGGACGTCGCGGCGGAGGAGTACTCGGAAGACCGCCGCAGCGAGTTCTTCGCCATGGAAAAAAGGTTCGGCGCGTAATGCTGCTTCCGAAAGCGCCGAAGGCCCCCGCCTTTAAGACCGAGCGGATAAACGCCTTTTACGGCGTGGACGTGCGCGGCGGCGCCCCGGCGGGGAGCCTTGTTTCATCTTCGGGCGTGTCGCTGCGCGAGCGCCCTTACCTCTGCGCCGGGCGGCCCCTTATATCGGCGTCTCTTGATACGGGCGTGACCGACTTTTTCGAGGCGCGCGGGCGGCTCGTCACCGTCCGTGACGGCGGCGTTTATATAGACGGCGAATACGTCTGCCCCGCCGAGGGCACGCGCCTTTCCCGCGCCGTGATCGGCGACCGCCTGTTTATCACGCCGGGAAACGTCTTTTACGATCTCGAAAGCAAAAGAGTTTTTAAAGCCGATGAAAAGTATGCCTCGGGCAGCGCGTATTTTACGGTCGAAAACAACAAAGCCGTATTAAGAGCGTCGCTCGTGCCCGAAAGGGACGTGAAGATCGCCTATCAGAAAGCGGGCAACGACAATTTGAAAAAACTCGACGTATATTGCTATAACGGGCTGAGCGAAGCGGAGCTTCGGGCGCTTTTCGACCCCGAGACAGGCGAATGGGACAAATCTGCCCTTCGCGAGGTAAGGATCCGCTGCGAACTCAACACTTACGATACGCTGCATGAGCTTGCGGGTTCTCTTATCATTCCGAAGGACGACGGAGATATAGACGCGATAAGCCGTGTAAACCCGAAAGAACCGCAGCTCAACACGGACGGAGATATAGCCGTCGTCCTCGAAAAGAAAGATGCGAACGGCGTCTTTTACGTGACCTACCGCACCGTTTCGGGCGAGCTTACCGAGTCGCCCGATTATTCCGCGGGGGACAGGATCTGCGTTACGGGGAGCGAGGGCGGATTTTTTGACGGGGAATACGTCGCCGAGAGCGTTTCCTATGATACGCAGACGTGCGGGCTGACAGTCACGTTTTCGGGCGCGCCGTACGCGCAGCCTTCTTTTTATGCTGTTACCGAAGCGCCGCTGCCCGCCGGCAAAAGAAGCGTTACGATCAAAAATGACGATTTCGCGCGCCGCGTTTTTGAGGTCGATACCACCTTACCCGCCGAAAGCATACTGTTCGTTACGGTTGAAAAGGACGCCGTTTACGTCCGCAGTCCGGGATCGGATAAAACCGAGCGGTACGCGTTCGTTTCGGCGGATAATCTGAGGGCGGGCGACGTAAGAGCGGCGACCGCGTATCCTTCTCAGCATACGGGCGTATTCGTGCAGAGGGCGTTTCCCGCGCTCGATTTTGTCTGCGAAAAGGACGGGCGGCTGTGCGGCGTGTCGAACGCCGACAAAAAGATATATCTTTCGGCGCCGGGCGCGCCCGAAAAGTTTTACGACTACGCGGGCGGCTCTTACTCTTTGGAATGCCCGTCCGACGGCGATTTTACTGCTCTTACGTCTTACGGCGGGGCGCTCTGCTGCTTTAAAGAGCGCGAGATAATAAAGCTTTTCGGCGCGTCCCCGCTTGATTTTTACGCGGCGTTTTATCCCGCGGCGGGCGTTAAGAAGGGATCTTCAAGGTCGCTCGTCGCCTGCGGCGGCGCGCTTTACTACAAGGGCGAAAGCGGGTTTATGAGCTACGGCGGCGCCTATCCGAAAAGGATATCCGACGCGCTCGGGTATCTGCCCGATAACGTCACGGCGGCGGGCGCGGACGGCGGCTGCTACTTTGCGTCGACCGACGGCGCGCTTTATACGCTCGATTTAAAGTCGGGGCTGTGGGTAAAGGACGAAGGCGGCTTTTCGGCGATAGAAAGGGCAAAAGGCGAGCTTTGCTTCTGCCGCGGCGGAGAGATACTGCGGTTTGACGGGCGCGCCGCGCCGGGCGAGTGGAGCGCTGTCTTCACGCCCTTTTACGGCAAGACGTGCGGGAAAAAGGCGGCGTCGGCGATAAGCGTTCGGATAGAACTTTCAAAGGGCGCCTACGCCGACGTGTTTCTCTCGGAGGACGGCGCGCCGTATAGGCGCGTGCTCACCCTGCCGGGCGGCGCGGAAAGAACGGTAAGCGCGCAAGTCAAGACGCGCCCGTGCGACCGCTTCGGACTTATGCTCTCCGGCAGGGGAGAGTTCAGACTTAAAGCGATCGAAAGAAAATACAGAGAAATTTAGGCTATGCGCGATTGGGCGCGCATAGCGTGAAATACCGCTTCGCGGTGTGAAATACGCCCTGCGGGCGCGTGAAATAATTTGCTTCGCAAATCGTGAAATACAAGCCTGCGGCTTGCGTTAAGGTATGCGGCTACGCCGCATCTATTGATAAATGCGCCTGCGGCGCATACCTTAATTGTTCGCGAAGCGGACACATCGTTGAAAGCGAAGCTTTCACATCGTTGCGAAGCACATCGTTTGCCGAAGGCAGCATCGTTGTCGGCAAAAGCCGACATAATGCGGCTTCGCCGCATACCGAAATGCAAATCGAAGATTTGCATTTCATGAAAACCGCGGGTTTTCAATTCATGAACGGCTTTGCCGTTCAATTCACGAAAAATCTTTGATTTTTCAATTCACGCGCGGCTTTGCCGCGAAAAAGGAGATATCAAAATGAACACCAATACGATAGACCGCCTCCCGCCGGAGATCAGCGGCGACGCGCGTCGCGACATAGAGGAACTTTCCGAGTATATTTTTTACCTCGTCGAAAGGCTCAATTATACGCTCGCCAAAAAGGGCGACTGAGAAAAAGAAAAGGAGGTATTAAAATTGTTTTTACCAAGTATCGGGACCCGTCCGAAAAAGAAGAAAGAAGATGAATACGGTCTGAAAGACTCGTATAACGGCGGCGGGCTTATAGCCGCGCCGTCCGCGAGATACGGCGCGCGGTCGTATTCTTCAAAGACGGAGTATCCTTCTGCCGAGCCGGGGACCGGCGATATCGGCATGGAAGGATACTACGTAAAGCCAAAATCATACGGAAAATCGGTTTATAAACCGGGAACGCCGGTAAGGAAAGGAACTCCGGCGACCGTAACTCGCGCCCCGCGGACCGAGCCGGAAAGCGATGAGACGAATAGCGTCAAAAAGCGCGCCGAAAACCTCGGCATAGGCAGACACGGCGTTGACGCGTGGGCGAACGAAACAGAAACAGACAGAAACAGTTCGGGGTCTATGGCGACGTATAAGGTCTATTGGGACGCGGGATACAAGGGAACAAAGTACGAAGACGTTGATGATCCGATAGACGACTACGTTCCCGAGAATATGAAAAAGCGCGCCTATACGGCGGGGCTTTCCGACGCGCGCGAAAAACAGGAACTTGCGAAAAGCCGAATAAAAGCGTATAATGAAAATGCGGTCATGGTACAGAATAACGCTTTTACTTCGGACGAAGGTAAAGAAAAACAGTCCGAAACGGCTTCCCAATACGTCTCACACGGCGGTGGGGGCGGAAAGATACCGGAAAATGTTTCAAAGCATGGTTTGAATGCAATCAAAGAAACGGCCCATAAAATCGCAAACGACATAGCGGACAAGGCGACCGGCCTTTATGATACGGCAGACAAAGGATTAAAGACGTTAAAAGCCGCAGACGCCGGTTATAATAAAACGTACGACGCTTTGAAAGAAGACCTTTATGAACAATTGAGGGATAAAACCTCAAAAATCGTAAAAGAGACAAGAGAAATATTTACAGACAAAGCTAAAACCGATGACGAAAGAACCGCTTTTGTCATAGATAAAACAGCCGAATTGATCAATATTGCAAAATGGGCTTTTTCGGAAGTCGGTAATAATATGACCCAAACCGATATTGAAGGACAAAGAGAGTTTTGGAGAACAGGCGCCGACGTATTTTTGCGTTCCAAAGGAATGGAAAATGCCGCATGGTTTCTTGAACATTCGCTTAAGGATGATCCCGAACCCGTTAAAATGGGCAAAGAGTCAAGTATATCCAAACGTATTACAGAGTCAAGAGAGTTTGATAAAGTAGTAAAAAAAGTTATAGCCGATTATAATAACGGCATAAAAGAAAAGCCCGAAACGCTGAATTTTGAAAAGGATCCGGATCTGTTTTACGCGCTTCACAGTGCTGAAGCGAATCTTGAGTGTGAGGAACAAAGCGACGGCTCATACCTCATTTCGGGAAAAATAAACGATGTTTACAATTTTACCGAGTTTTTGACCCTAATGTCGAAAAACGGAGGAGTCGCTCCGGCAAATCTAAGCAAAGGCACTGTTGCCAATGATTTTGCGTTAATATCTCAAACCTACGGCGCGGTGAAGCCGTACGGAATAGAAATAGAGATAGAATACAGGTATTATCCTCCAAAATAAAAGGAGATAAAAAATGACAAAAGGTTCATTTATAAAGACAGCGGTGATAACGGCAGCGGTCGCGGTATTGCTTTTTTCGGTTTTAGCAATAAAGTTCGACAAAGGTACGCGCGGTCCTAACGTTCACCATGAGTACTCTTTGGGACTGGGGTTCTGGCTTTTTTCACGACCTAATCAAGGCGGCGCTGTAGATTATTATCATAATGGAAGCAGTTATTACGGCAATCCCTATATCGGGCGATTTGTCACTATGCTTGCTTGGGACGAACGTTATATCCTCGCATATAAGGAAAAGCTTCCGCCGGACGCTTTTCCGCCGGACGACGATCCGCAGGCGGCGGAAGAAGGGTATTATATCATTGACAAGGCGCAGTTTGAGCTTTACGGTCCGTTTGACGAAAAAGGGTTTGAAGAAAAGAGAACAGAGCTTAACGTAACGCCGTCGTTAAAGCTTAAAGACGTTGCGACGTATTACAACGGGCGAATGGAAAAGCGAGTGTATTTTAACGACGATTATCGTCTCATCGCCTACCCCGACGGAAGCAAAATAAGAGATAAGGACTCCAAGGCTGTCATAGGCGATTACGTGTCGGAGCACGCTTTTGACGGGCGGTATATACTCGCAAAAAGGAACGACTTAAAACGCGCCCTGCCGGAAGAATATAAAAACGATTACAGGATACCGGACGAAAACAGTTACGAGTATTATATAGTTGATACAAAAACGAATACCGTCTACGGAGGATATAACGAAGAAGAGTTCGCGGCAAAACGAAAAGAACTGAATATATCGAAAAGGATCAAGCTTATAAAGGTCGAAAAATATTACACCTATTGGTATCCGAATTAAATGCCTGCATCGACTCCGCAACGCTTGACTGTGGAAGCGCGCTGTGTCTTTTAGGACACAGCGTGCTTTTCGCTGTCGGGGAAAGAGGAAAAGCGGCGAGCGTTCGGCTTGGAAACAAACGCGCAAAACGCCCTTCCGCAAGTGCCGAAAAGCCTTGACAATAAGCCGCGGATAAAGGATAATGAAACCGAGAACGGCGGGAAAACGGTTGAGACCGCTACCGAGCCGATAAAAGCGACGGACGAGCTTAGAGAACATATATTAAAGCCCGAGCCGTACAAAGGCGGAGACGAGATACGCGGCGGACACGAAAAAAGCGCCTTTTTAAAGGAACTCGGCAAAGTCGGAGGAAAGGTCGTTAAAACGACGCCGAGCACGCAGATAGACGGCGTGGAAATAATTGAATACGCCCTGCCTAAATATGATAAAGCCGGAAACCCGACGGGAGAGTTTAAGTCAAAACTTAAGTCTAAAACGGTGTTTGTCCTAAACAGAATGAGCCTTGACGAATATATATCCCGAGGGTTAGAGGCGGCTAACAACTATATGAATAATAATACCGGCATATTAGCAGACGGACCTCATAAAGCTTTTGATAAACAAGGCGTCGAATGGCTGATAACATTCAGGGACGGAAAACCGAAAACGCTTTTTCCGGCATATTGATTTAAGGAGGAAATGAAATGGAGTTCATAAACTTTGTTGACGTAAACACCGAACTTTTAAAACCGAAGCATTTTGCTGTAGGAGTTGTTTTTTATGAGGCCTGCAATTGCGGTAACGGTATAGTTACGTTTTACGAAAATCTTGCAAAGCATATCGGCTGGGGAGGAAATAGCGGCGATTGCGATTTTTGGGAAGATCTTGACGAATACGACCGCACCAAGACCGAGAAGTTTGACGGAGTAAGGTTTACTTTTCTTAACGAAGAAAGCGTAATCATAAGTTTTGAAGAGCTTTACTATTACATGAAAACGGCGCTTGCGAAGTACACGCCGAAGAACGAAGAAGAAAAGAAGCGCCTTGATAACGCGATGAAAACCTACCGCGAAAAACACGGGATAAAAGAGTAAAAGAGAAACCTTCCGAAAGTATCAAAAAGCGCGCTGTGTCTTTTAGGACACAGCGTGCTTTTCGCTGTCGGGGAAAGAGGAAAAGCGGCGAGCGTTCGGCTTGGAAACAAACGCGCAAAACGCCCTTCCGCAGGGAGAATTGAAGGTCATTCCTCAAAATTCCGAAAACCTTGACAATAATCCGCGGATAAAGGATAATGAAAATGCGGACAAGAATATAAAAGAAACAAATAACAGTTCTTCAATGCCAAATTGTAACAAGGCCATAACACCTAAGGAAAAGTTTTACGATTATTCTCTTGATCCCGCAAATAGTAACGCAACCGGAAAAGCCGAAGCGTATAAAAATGCTCTTGGATATACTAAAGAGAATGCGGAAGAATTGATTGAGAAAATCAGTGACGCAGTAATTTCCGAGAAAGTTAAACCATATGATATTTCAAAAACAGAGTATGGAATAAAATACAAGTATAGGATCAGTATTACAGGACCAAATGGAAACACAAGGAACGTCATTGCTGTTTATCAGATCGACGCAGACAGTGATACGCCAAGAATGATTACAAACTACGTGGAGGGAAGAAAATGACAGAAGGAAAAATCGTTAAAACGCTTGTCGAAAAAGAAGGATATCCCGCGGGGAGCCGCGGAGTTATAGTAAGCAAGTATAAAGGCGGCCCGTTATTTGAAGTTGAAATATGGGATAACAACGATTATCCGGTCGACGTAATAGCGTATTACG
>JAFSVO010000138.1 GCA_017444965.1 Clostridia bacterium
AGGAAGCCCGCGGGCGCTAAATGGACCGTCTTAAACCCGGGGTGTATCTTGTTCATCTCGCGGGTAAAGTACTCCATGGAGGTAAGACATCTGCCTCTGGAGGACTGAGAGGCGAGGCTGCGGTCGCGGCTGACCTGGCAGATGAACATATCGAAATTGTATTTTTCGACTTCATTAAAAGAGCATTTCATCCATGTACTCTTCGGTCCTGTGATCTTGGAATCGGCATTTTCTCCGTCAAAGCTGAATTGGGAATAAAGGTTGAAGGTGTTGGTGCTGCCTATCGTGTTGTACGTAAAGTTCGCGGGGCAGTTTATCTTTATCCCGTCGGCTTCGGCAAGCATAATGAACATATCGCCCATCTGATTTGCCGAAATAAAGCCGTCGCCGAAGAAAAGCACCGTATGCTCCTCTTTCCAGTCCTTCGGGTCTTCAAGCTTGCCCGAAGCGGGAATAAGCCCCCTCAAAGAAGAGGCGGGCGTTTGCGTTGTCTGCGACGGCGCGCCGGCGCCGGAGGGGGACTGCCCGCCCTGCGCCGTCTGCCCCGAAGGCTGAGTCGTCTGCTGACCGGAAGACTGCGCCGTCTGCTGACCGCCGTCGGACGGCGAGGAGGGATCGGTCGCTATAATGACCGGCGCGTCGGGAGCGGTTATCTCCGTCGTTTCCTTATCTGTATTCTCTTCGTCGTCTGAGTCGGCAGGCGCGGATATATCCTCGCCCGCGGGCGCGGACGCGGTACCGTCGGCAGCCTGCCCGGGCGCTTTTTCACCGCAGGCGGCGAAGAGGGATAATAACATAATAAGAGCCAGTAATAAAGCTGCGGTTTTTTTCATAACGGATACTCCTTTCATAACGGATACTCCGATCTGCTGATATTCGTTGATCGCGATATGCTGAATAATAACTGTTTTGAGATAACGAAGTCAGGCGCGGGGCCTCTGACTTCACCGTCAGAAAGCCTGCGAAGGACGGTGGACGCAGAACGCTCTGTACCTTAAGAGCGACTCCGTAATGACCAGAGAGTTGAGTTTTGAAAACTTCTTATACGCGCCGTTTTCAACTGTTGCGAGTATACCGTCGCCGAGATAAAGATATATCTTGGTGTCCGTTCCGTCTTTGATGTTTGCGTAAAGGATCACGTCGCCGGGTATCATATACTCGCTCTTCACTCTGCGGATGCGCTTCGGGTCGCCGTTGTCAAAACGCGTTACCGTGTATTTCCCGCCGAAGAAGTTGTCGACAAGATAGGGCGAATACGGGTGCTTAAGCTGCGCCCTTGTCGTACCCGTCAGGGGCTCGAAAACGGTATTGTAAAGATCGAGGGAAGACGAGCCGGGAAGGGTGTGGTCAAAGGTGTCTTTATAGAATTTGGAAATAAACTCAAAGTCGGTCGAAGCGCCGGCTCCCGCTTTGTCGGCAGCCGCGGGAACGCTCTTTTGCTGCTCCGCGGTGAGAGTTTTCGCGACGTAAACGGGCGCGTCGTTTTGAAGAACGCCGTTTAAATAGGTGCTGCGGCAGGATATATGCGTGCCGGGCTTAACGTCCGCATTTACGGTGACCGTGTAGGATACCTCGACCTTTCCGCTCGCGGGGACGGTGACGGTCGCCGAAAGATCTTTGCCCGAAACTTTAAAATCTTTACCCGATTTGAAGGTCAGGCCGTCGGATATCTTATCGGTAATATTTACCGTCTTCGCCGTATAGTCGAGGTTATTTATGACTATCGTAAAGGTGACGTCTGAGCCGGGATTTACCGATACCTCCTGCGGCGCCGTCGTAAGCTTATACGCGACTATATTGCGCAGGTTGTTAAGTCTGTTCTTTGCCTGAGCCGTCGGCTTTAAGTTAAGATTTGCGGGGCGGAGGATGACGTAACTTCCGCTTCCGCCCAGATTAAAGAGCCAGTGATCGGGCGTCAGTGTGCTGGAGACGTTCTCGTACAGTACGCCGTGTAACTCGTAGCAGTCGGCGGCGGTGATATAATTATAGACTTTACCGCCGCCCGACGCGTGATGCGACGAACAGTGGATCATTTTCCCGTTGCCGACGTAAAGCATTATATGACCGCCCGACAAAGTCGGGGTGATAAGGTCGAGAATATCGCCCGGCTGGAGTACGCTGTACGCCTCTTTGGAAAGCTCTTCTTTAGAGCGGGTGTTGGGTTGGCTCCCGTCGTAATAAAAGACGCACCAGTCCTTAACTGCGTTAAGGTCGGGGCTTTCGAATATAGACACGACTCTGTTGGCGCCGTTGAAATCAAAGTTGAAGGCGTCGTTGAACAGGGCGTAAATGAAAGACGAGCAGTCAAAATAAAGCGTGTTCTGCGGCGTCGCGTCCTCGGGGTGGGTCACGTTCGTATCGACCTCTCTGCGATGCTCTTTGATCGATTGATCGTCTGTGACGACCATTTGGTTGCTGTCGTACTGAACAAGGTTCAAACGCTGATAGTACGCGATAGCCGAACTTAAAAGCTCGTCATAGTATTCGGGATAAACTTCGTGCGCGAACTCGGGCTTTTGCGGCAGATTTCTGGGGTCTGCCTGCTCTAAAGTCAAGGGGCGTAAGAAGGCGCCCGGCGAGTATTTTTTCGTGTGGGGCTTAAGAGTTTTGCCCGTTGAAGTGACGTATTTATCCGCCGCCGCCTGCAGGGTCTTGCAGACGTTAACGTCGGTTATATATCCGTAAAAGTCCATGCCTGACGTGGCGTTGCCGAAAACAGAGGAATAAAGCACGCAGGCGATATAGTAAGAGCCCGCCATGCTGGGATAGATTCTGGTTTTGTCGTAAAGGTCGATGTCGGCGGACGCGTAATTCTTCATAAAGTACTCGAAAGCGTCGCACATAAGGACGGTGGACTGCTCTCCCGTCGTGCGGCTTTCAACTTCTTTGGTGTGTTCGCGTATCTCCCGGTTATGCGTTTCGAAGTCGGTATAATTCATCTCTATCTTTTTGATGAGTTGTCCGTCGTTGTCCGGAAGGAAGCCCGCGGGCGCTAAATGTACCGTCTTAAAGCCGGGGTGTATCTTGTTCATCTCTCGGGTATAGTATTCAATAGAGGAAAGGTTCTTGCCCCTTGCCATCGGAATGGCGAGGCTGCGGTCGCGGCTGACCTGACAGATGAACATATCGAAATTGTACGTTTCGAGGTCGTTAAAAGAGCATTTCATCCATGAGCTCTTCGGACCTGTGATCTTTGAATCGGCTTCCTCTCCGTCAAAGCTGAATTGGGAATAAAGGTTGAGTGTGTCTGTGTTGCCTATCGTGTTGGTAGAATAGTGTGTGGGGCAGTTTATCTTTATCCCGTCCTGCTCGGCGAGCATAATGAACGTGTCGCCCATCATGTTTGCCGAAATGAAGCCGTCGCCGAAGAAGAGCACCGTATGCTCTTCCTTC
>JAFSVO010000139.1 GCA_017444965.1 Clostridia bacterium
CGGTCATAAATAAGATAGACCTGCCCTCTGCCGACCCCAAAAGAGTAAAAGACGAAATAGAGAATATCATAGGGCTTCCGGCGCAGGACGCGCCCGAGATATCCGCTAAAACCGGAATAAATATTGAGTCTGTATTAGAACTTATCGTAAACGGAGTTCCCGCCCCGCGTGAGGGCGGAAACAGCACGCGCGCGCTCATTTTTGACAGTCAGTACGACCCGTACCGCGGCGTAATAGTTTACGTCCGCGTGTTTGACGGCGAATTCAGACCCGGTATGAAGATTAAAATGATGGCGACCGGTGCCGAGTTTCAGGTAGTGGAATGCGGTTATATGCGCCCGTTCGGCTTGGAACCCGCGGAATCGCTCGAAGCGGGCGAGGTCGGGTATATTACGGCAAGCATAAAGACCGTGCGCGATACTCGCGTAGGCGATACCGTGACGGACGCGGAAGCGCCCGCCGCTGAGCCGCTTAAAGGCTACCGCAAGGTACAGCCCATGGTCTTTTCGGGCCTTTATCCCGCCGACGGGAAGAAGTATCCCGATTTGCGCGACGCGCTTGAAAAGCTTCAGCTCAACGACGCGTCGCTGACTTACGAACCGGAAAGCTCGGCGGCGCTGGGGTTCGGCTTCAGATGCGGCTTTCTGGGGCTTCTGCACCTTGAAATAATCCAGGAACGTCTTGAAAGGGAATATAATTTAGACCTTATAACGACCGCGCCGAGCGTCGTTTATAAGCTTAAAATGATGAACGGAGACTATATTACGATAGACAATCCGCTCAATTTTCCCAATCCTTCGGAAATAGAATACACCGAAGAACCAATTGTAAAGGCAAATATCTTTACACCGTCGGAATACGTCGGTAATATAATGGAGCTTTGCCAGGAACGGCGCGGCACCTTCAAGGATATGAAGTATATAGATACTACTCGCGTCGAACTTCATTACGAGCTTCCGTTAAACGAAATAATATATGAGTTCTTTGACGCGTTAAAATCCCGCACAAGAGGGTACGCGTCACTTGATTACGAGCTTTCGGAATACAGAAAGTCTGATTTAGTAAAGCTTGATATACTTTTGAACGGCGACCCCGTAGACGCGCTTTCGTTTATCGTTCACAGCGAAAAAGCGTACGAGCGCGGCAGAAGGATCGCCGAGAAGCTTAAAGAGAATATCCCCAGGCAGATGTTTGAGATACCCGTTCAGGCGGCGATAGGCGGCAAAGTTATCGCCCGTGAAACGGTCAAGGCGCTTCGAAAAGACGTTTTGGCTAAGTGCTACGGCGGCGATATAACGCGCAAAAAGAAGCTTTTGGAAAAACAGAAGGAAGGCAAAAAGCGCATGCGCTCCTTTGGCTCCGTTCAGGTATCGCAAGAAGCTTTTATGGCGGTCCTGCGCCTTGATGAGGAATGATATGACAGAACAGACCGGCATTTACGTTCATATCCCGTTCTGCAAGAGCAAATGCTCTTACTGCGATTTTTATTCTATCCCGACGTCGGACGAGCGCCTTATGGACGAATACTTAGGCGCTTTGATAAAACAAATCGGCGACTATTCTTTGGGCGGCGCAAAATATCCCGCAGATACCGTTTACATCGGCGGAGGAACGCCTTCATATTTCGGCGGCAAGCGTATCTCCGTACTGCTTAAAGAGATAAGAAAACGCTTTTCGGTATCCGAAACGGCTGAGATAACCGTTGAAGTAAATCCCGAAAGCTGCAGTGAAAAATTCTTTAAAATTCTTAAAAAAAGCGGCGTCAACAGGGTGTCCGTCGGCGTTCAGTCGTCTGACGATAAAGAGCTTTCCGAGCTTTCAAGGGTCCATGATTTCGCTGAGGCTCAAAAAGCCGTAAACGACTGCAGAAAGTATTGTACCGACAATATATCTGTAGACCTTATGTTCGGTCTTCCGGGGCAAACGCTGGAAAGCCTTGAAAGGTCTCTTGAAGATATTTTATCCCTTGAACCCAAGCATATATCCTGTTACGCGCTGACGCCATACGAAGGAACGCCTCTTTACGAAAACAGGCGCTTTTTGCCCGACGACGACCTTGTCGCGGATATGTATTTATATCTGGTCGAAAAGCTTAACGGGCGCGGCTTTATACAGTATGAGATATCCAATTTCGCAAAAAAAGAGTATAAGTCAAAGCACAATTCAAAATACTGGGAGCTTAAACCGTACATAGGGCTCGGCGCGGCGGCTCACAGCTTTTTCGGCAACAAACGCTTTTCCTGTGTGAAAAACGTTGAAAAGTATATAGAGAAAATCGCCGCAAACGAACCCGTGATAGACGTCGCCGACGAGATAGCCGATGCAAACCGCGTCGGCGAGTATATTATGCTCAGACTGAGAACTGCCGACGGAATAAATGAATCGGATTTCTATAAGCGATTTGACAGAGATTTTATCCCTTACGCGGGCAGGCTCGAAAAATACGTTAAAAGCGGTCACGCCGTGCATGAGGGTGAAAACTACAGGCTTACGCCTAAGGGCTTTTTCATTTCAAACACCATTATCGCCGACGTTCTTGACTGAAAGAGGAAACAGTTATGAAGCTTACCGACCTTACAAATAAATATTATTCTCTTTCAATAATAGGGATGTGTAAGAACGCCGGTAAGACGACCGTTTTAAACCGTCTTATAGACGAAATGACAAAAGACGGCAAGAACTTCGCCATAACCTCCATAGGCCGCGACGGAGAGGGGAGCGACCTTGTTACAAGAACGCATAAGCCGGGCATATACGTCCCTTCCGGCACGTTAGTCGCGACGGCGACGCAAATGCTCAAATACTGCGACGTAACGCGCGAGATACTTGATACGACGGGTATCACGACGCCGCTCGGCGAAGTAATAATATTCAAAGCAAGAAGCGACGGAAAAGTCCAGATAGCGGGGCCCTCAATAGTTTCGCAGCTTATAACCGTAAGAGAGAAGCTGCGCTCTTTCGGCGCTCAAAGGGTCATGATAGACGGCGCGATAAGCAGAAAAAGTCTTTGCGCGCATAACGTATCCGACGCTACCGTATTATGCACGGGCGCGTCCTACGACAAAAGCATTGAAAAGGTCGTCGCCGACACGGGCTTTATCTGTGAGCTTTTGACCGTACCCGAGTATAAAGACGCCGATTTCGAAAAAGCCGAGGAAAGCGGCAGCCGCAATTGCTTTGCGAAAAACGCCGACGGAGAGCTTTTTATAGTAGACGACCTTGAAAAAACGCTTCGCGAGGGCAAAATCAAGACGGTATATTTCGGCGGCGCTTTATCCGATTCGATGCTTAAACCCGTCATAATGTCGTCTACGTCCATAAAAGGCGTGCGTTTTATAGTCGGCGACGCCAGCAAATTTATAATGAGCCGCGATATTTATATAAAAACAATAGCCAAGGGCGCGTCATTCGGCGTGCTTTACGGTGTAAATCCCGTCGCGGTAACTATTAATCCCTTTTCGGCTTACGGCTTCAGTTTCGATAAAGATGAGTTCATGCAGAAAATGAAAGGCGCCGTAAAGCTGCCTGTCATCAACGTGGAGGAAGTGTGATGGAGCTTACTTTCGAGCAAAAAACCGATATAGGGTTTGAATACGTGCTTGACCTTGTTGAGCCGTGTTCCTGCTTCGGCGCGGCAAAGCTTAAAAACACATCTGTGTTTTCTTCAAAAGAAAGCCTTACGCGTGAGTTTGACAATATTGAAAAGATTCTCACGGTAATGGACGCGCGCGCCAAAGCGATACAGATCATAGATATATGCTTTATGCAGATGAAGGATATATCGAAAACAGTCGAAAAATGCAAACAGACGTCGCTTACCGACGTTGAGCTTTTTGAGATAAAAAGATTTCTTCTTTTAAACCGCGACCTTTATCCCGCGTTTAAAGAGCTTAACGACGGTACGGATCTTTGGGATATAGAGTTTGCCGACCTGTCCGAAGCGCTTAAAATAGTCGATCCCGACAACACCGGCGTCGCGAGCTTTTTCGTAAGCGACGCGTCTTCTCCCGCTTTAGCCGCGGCAAGAGCCGAAAAGAAGAAAATAGAAAACGAAATAAGGCTTACGGGCGACCCCGCGCGTAAAGAAGATCTGCTTATTCAAAGAACGGTGATAGCCGCTAAAGAGGAAGAGGCGGAAATGGCTGTAAAGCGCGAAATGAGCAAAAAACTTATCCCGTTCCTTGACGATATCACTAAAAACACCGAAAGCGCGGCAAAGCTTGACCTTACTATAAGAAAAGCGGTGCTGTCGCGCAAAAGGCAGACCTGCCGTCCGGTTATCTCCGAAGAAGCGGTTTCTTTTGAAAATATGACAAATCCCAAAATAGCCGACGTACTTGCCGAAAGCGACAAGTCGTTTACGCCCGTTTCCATAACCGCGAAAAAAGGCGCGACTGTAATTACCGGTGCGAATATGGGCGGAAAAAGCGTCGCGCTTAAAACCCTTGCGCTCAATACTCTTTTGGCGCTTTGCGGCTTTTTCCCCTTCGCCGAAAAAGCCGAGGTCCCTATGCTCGATAACATCTACATGATATCCGAAGACCTTGAATCGGTCGACAAGGGGCTTTCCAGCTTCGGCGGCGAGATAATTAAGTTCAACGAGATAGCAGGGAAGATAAACGCCCGTTCCATGGCGCTGTTTGACGAATTTGCCCGTGGAACAAACCCCGACGAGGGCGCGTCTATAGTCCGCGCGGTCACAAAATGGCTTAACGGAAAAGAAGCTGTCTCGGTGCTTACCACGCATTACGACGGCGTCGCGCCCCTTGCGGGCTCTCATTTCCAGGTAATAGGGCTCAAGAACGTCGATTTTAACGCGGTCAAAAAGGAAATAGACGCCGTTTCAAAGGACAGAGGTGCCGCGAGAATAGCCGAATATATGAACTACGGGCTTTATAAAGTGACCGATAAAAGCGACTGCCCGAGAGACGCTTTAAGTATCTGCAAACTGCTTGATATGGACAAAGAAATAGTCGCTCTTGCGGAAAAATATTATTGACTTTTTCAGGAAAATAATATAAAATATAGACAAGTAAATCATAGGATAGAGGCGCGAGATATAAGGTACGCATCGTATGTTAAAGACGGGGGGTCTGATGCCGGTGCCGAATGTATATTTCGCCGAAAGTCAGAAGGTGCTTCCGCTTTCCGGCTTGGGACCCGGGCTTAGTGCTTCGGTACTGTCATGGTTTACATGAAGAGCTATCAGCAGAACGTTTCGTCGTTTTGTTGGTAGCCTTTTGTGATTATGGAGCACTATTAGAAAACTTTTTTCTACAGGTGCTTTTTTTGAAAATATGAAATAATAATTTTTAATATGGAGGGACTTCTATTATGGAAAACGCAAAATCGGTAATCAGACTTCGCATGAGCACGCATGACGCCCACTACGGCGGCAACCTCGTCAACGGCGCGAGGATGCTCGATCTTTTCGGCGACGTAGCCACCGAGCTTCTTATTATCAATGACGGCGACGAAGGTTTATTCAAAGCGTATGATATGGTCGAGTTCTGCGCCCCCGTATACGCAGGCGATTATATCGAAGCATCTGGCGAAATAACCCATATCGGCAACACATCCCGCAAAATGTCCTTCGTCGCGAAGAAGGTCATAGCCCCCAGGCCCGACATCAACGATTCGGCGTGCGACGTCCTTGAAGAGCCCATCATCGTAGCAAAGGCGACCGGCACCTGCGTCGTTACCAAAGACAAACAGCGCGGCAAGAAATAATTAAAAGGGGAATACAAAATGGAAAAGCTTATAATCACGGCTGCCATATGCGGCGCGGAAGTTACCAAAGAGCATAACCCCGCCGTACCTTATACCATTGAAGAAATGGTCAGAGAAGCCAAAAGCGCATACGACGCAGGCGCGGCTGTAATCCACGTCCACGTCCGCTGGGACGACGGC
>JAFSVO010000140.1 GCA_017444965.1 Clostridia bacterium
GACCTCGGCGACTACGAAAACCATATGTTTTTCGGGACCGATCTTATTTCGACCTTCCGCGAATGGACGGAGAGCGCGTTCAATATAGAGGGGTATAAAACGGTCGGCATTTATCTTGTTTCGCCCGATGAAACGCGCTACGTCACCGACCTTGACGCCGATTCCCTTATAATCCCCCGCAAAGAGTATTCGACGGCGGAGTTTACCGAAGCCGTCCGTTCGTCGATGGATCCCGAAAAGGCGAGCGGCGTGGGCAAGTGGCCGAGGAACGTCTATACCGACGTGATCCCCGAGCCGGCGCTCGGCACGGTGGAAAGCTGGTATATAGAAAACAGCAAGTTCGTCGCGCTAATGACCGACGTCCGCGCCGACGAGGCGCAGGAGTACATCGACCTCTTCGCCGATATGGGCTTTGACGGTAAACGGACCAAAAACGGCTTCTCGGGCAAAAATGAAGAGGGGTTTAAAGTGAAAGCGACCTTCTTTGACGAACAGTTTGAAGTAAGCGTAGAAAAGCCGTAATGAAACATAAAGGGAATACAAAAACCGCTTCGGAAAGCTCCGAAGCGGTTTTTTTAAATACTTTTCTTATTTTTTCTTCGCGTTCAAAAGAGCGAGCACGCGGTTCATCTCGTTGTAAACTATCATATAGCCCTCGTCGACGCCCATACCCGGCTTTGCGAGTATCTGAGCCGGCTGAGTGGCTATGGCGCAGTTCACGCAGACCTGAGCGCTGCGGTCGGTCTCGTTGCAGGTGCCGCCCTGATATGCGCCTATGCCCTTTTCCTTGCAGTAAAGAACGGCTTCGATAGTATTGTTTATACCGCCGAGGTCGGGGGTCTTTATCTGCACCATATGTCCCGCCTTATTGTCGGCAAAAAGCTTTATATCTTCAAGCGTGTTGCACCATTCGTCGGCGACAAGCTCTACGTCTATGCCTCTCGCGTCTATTTCTTTGGTGAGCGCGGCAAGAGCTTTCATCTGAGTCTCGCGGTCGGTGTCGCAGTCCATAGGTCCTTCGATACGAAGGTGGAAGGGCTTCGCCGTTTCGCCGAGCTCGGCGATATAGTCCGCCATCGCCTTTACGTTGTCGTTGCCGAATGCGGCGCCTATCGTGCCGTAAACGTCGATGTGGAACACGGGATTATAGTTCGGGTCGGTGCGCTTGGTGAGGATACGGTCGCGCAGCCACGCTACGTATTCTTTGAGTTTTTCGCCGTGCCTTCCGAGCTTTTCGTCGATGTTATTGATAAGAGCGTGGGGAAGGACCTGAGCGCCCTTTATTATCATTTTATCCGAATTATCGTAACGGTCGTCGCCCGACTGGGTGAATATAGGCACCGCCTTGGGCTCTAACTTGCAACCGTATTCTTCGGCGACTACTTCGCACATAAGCTTGTTGTTCGCTTTTGCGACGGCGTCTAAAAGCGCCTGGGAAACGCCGTAGCGGATAGCCGTGTGAAGGCGCTTGCCGTCGACTTTGATAGCTTCCATATCGGCGGCGAGCTTGCGGAAATTGACTGCTTCCTTACCGATAAGAGTGGGCTTTATGTACGTGTCTATAATGGGTATGAAATCCTTTGCGAGGAAGAGGGGGTCGCGCCCGCCGGCGCCCGAGTACTGTACAGCCGCGCAGTCGCCGTAAGCTATCTGACCGTCTTCGAGTATGAGCATTACGGATATAGATTCACCCGCCTGGCGTACCGAGGTAAAGCCGTCGGTCACAGGTTCGCCGACGTAGAAAACGCCGTCGTGCCCCGCGCCCTTTTTGATGGCGCGCTGATCGTCAAAATAGAAACCCGTTCTGCCTGCCGAGCAGACAACATCAACAATTTTCATTTCTTTGTATCTCCTTAAAATTATGAATTAGCTTTTATCTGGGGCGTCCGACGAGCCTGCCCTTGCCGATGGCGTAAACGTCGTCTATGACCATCTGGAAGGAGACCTGCCTGCCCTCGGCTTTCGCGCGCTGCTCTATATGCTCGCGGTGGAAATCCTTTATATCCTGCGGGAAGGGGAGGTTGCCCATATTCATTATACGCACCGCGCCCTCGTTGTCGCGGCAGGGGAGCATAAGTCCCGCGTTTGCGCGGCAGGGCGCGAATGGAACGTCCAGAGCGCCCGCCTCAACACCGCGGCATACGCCGACGGCTATATCGCCGTGACCTAATTCGAAGCACTTGTCTATTATGCAGCGCGTCTCGCGGCGGATGATCTCTTTTTCGGCGTCGAGACGCGAGTCGTTGAAGGTCTGATCCGCCATCATGCTGACGACCTGCTTGGTGCAGCGCATACCCTGCGCGTTGGCTTCCATAGTGGGAATGCCTATCGCTTCGTGCGGGCTCTTTACGATGACCTTGGTCGCCTTTGAGAGCGCGGCGATAAGACTGCCGCTGGAAATAACGCCGAACGCCTTGGCTTCGTCGGCGGGGAAGCCGCCCATCCACTGATGGAGAACGGTCGTGACGACGACGTCTTTATATCCGTACTTTTCAAGATATTCGTCAGTAAGCTCCTGCAGGGTGGCTATCGCGGCTATGTCCTGAACAAGGTTTCCGCATTGACCGTAACCGACGGTTATGTTCTTTACGCCCTGCTCGGCTGCCAAAAGCGCCTCTATGACCGCGGCGGCGTGGGAAATGCAGGGAGGTACGAGCGTTCCGGTAAGAGGGCCGTAAGGCTCGCGGTTTATGGAAACGCCCATTTCCTCGTAAAGACCGGTCAGCCTGTCGACGTACTGCCAGTCGGTTATAGTCTTTTCCATAGGCACGTTCTTGCAGTAAGGCAGGTTGTATGATATACCGCCGCCCTCATAGCTCGTAAAGCCGCCGGCGTAGGTTATCTCGGTAAGCAGGCGCGCGTCGGGGGTGCCGTGGCGCACCTGCACGGGAATATGCACGCTTTCTATGACCTTGCGGCATCCCGCGACGCCGTGGTTTACGGCGGGGAAGCCGTTCATCATGGCTCTGCCCAAACGGATGGACTCTTTAACACCGTTTTCCGCTTCTTCGTAACGGTTCTGCCTTGTGTAGCTGTCTATCGTGGTGGGCAGAAGGTCGGCTTCGCCGTTGTCCTGAAGATACTGCATAAGCTTTATATGCTCTTCGATAACGGGCACGCCGGCTCTTGGCTGGATAAGTGTTTTTCCTACCTTTTTGGCGGCTATCAGCTTTTTGCCGAAGATACGCTCTTCGGGCATGTTCTTGTGGTATTCGACGGCTTCCTTAAGGTCGACGTCCTTTCCTGTCGGCCATTGGGTGAGCACCTCGCGGCGAAGCGCTTCAAAATCCCCGTCGGGAATGCGTTTATTTTGAAGTTCCATGCGTTTCAAGCTCCTTCTTCATAATTCTCAGCGCCGTCTGCGGGTAGTATGCCGAAAGAAGTCCCATCGACGCCAAAATATATTTTCTGTCTACAAGTATATCCGCCTTAAAGGGTTTGAGCGACATCGGAGTCGCCGGGTCGTAAAGCGCGTGCGCGGCTATTTTGTCGGTGTTGTCGGTGTGTATAAGGCTTCCGCCCGTAACCACCACCTTGGTAACGCCCGTTAAGTCCTTGCCCGATTGAACGTAGGTCTTGCCCATAAGAGTATAGGTCTCTTCTATGGTTCCCGCGTGGCGGGTTACCGCCGTTTCGATGGCGCAGGACGCCAGCGCGAAATCAAGGGCGCGAAGCTCGGGGTCGTCGCCCGGCAGGGTGTCCTTGCGCTCCTTGAGCTTTTCGA
>JAFSVO010000141.1 GCA_017444965.1 Clostridia bacterium
ACTTTTGCCTCTCATTATAGAAGCAAAGGACAGTATCGACAGAATTGTGAATCTTGCCGGGAGACTTTCCGAGGGTAAGGAAAGCCCTATAAGAATAGGATGCTTTTCAAGTATCGCCACCTCATGGCTTCCTCATGCCATTAAGACCTATCAGAAGGACAATCCTGCGGCAGTCTTCAGTATAAAGATAGGAACGGAGAATCTTTCGGATTTGCTTTTATCGCATAAGATAGATCTGGCCCTTGGAGATACCGACAGACTTAAGGGTTTCAGGTTCATGGAGCTTATGAAGGACCCCTACTGCGCGGTTTATCCCAAGGGGGTTGTGGATGAGAAGAAGAAATCCATAAGTATAGGAGACTTTGGAGAATATCCTTTTATTATGGCGCCTGAAAATGCATTAAAGAGTCATCTTATCGATCTTCCAAAGGATGCCCTCACCGTATCCTGCGACGATGACTTTGCGCTTTTGTCAATGGTTTCCCAGGGCCTGGGGGCCACGGCAATGCCAAGATTATCCATAAGAAACCTGCCTGATAACGTATCGGTTTACGACCTGGAGCCAAAGAGCTTCAGAACCCTTGGAATAGCCCTTCCCAATTCCGTGGATCAGGGGGTCAAAAGTTTCGTAAAATTCCTTCAGAAATGCCGAGAAGACGGAACATTGGAAGGCTTCTGCCATGCTTGACTTTTGACCTTTATGAGGGGTAAACTTTTAAATGGGATAGGAGGTAAAAAGAAGTGGCTAATGTCAGCGAAACACTGGATAATTTAAGCTTTTTGGATACCCAAACGGCCCTTATTTATTTTGGCAACATGAAGGAGCTTTATGTGGAGACGGTAAATGTCTATTTAAGAGACAGATTTGACGCTGCCCTGCAGGAGCATTATGAAGCTGAAGACTGGACAGCCTATCAGCGCGTTGCCCATTCCATCAAGAGCTCATCCAATATGATCGGCGCCACCGACATGTTCGAGAAGGCCAAGAGCCTTGAGATGGCGGTGAAATCCGGGGATTATGCTTTTGTGAAGGAAAATCACGATAATATAATGAAGGATTACAAGGAGCTTTTGGATAAGATCAAGAAGCTCGGAAGCGAATACTACCCCGGCAAGGCGGGCGCCGTCCGCGCCGTGTCCGGCGACGCCGAAAACAGACAGTTTTTCTATACCCTCGGCGTTATACGCGAGGCGCTCTCTAAACGGCTTAAGGTGAAATTCCATTACGCCCGCTACGGCGCCGACAAACGGCTTCACAAGAAGGAGCGCCGGGGCGCGCCCGTCGAGTACCTCGTAGACCCGCAGAACACCTGCATAAAGAACGGCAGATACTATCTTATAGGAAACGCCGGGGGAGCGGAGGGCATATTCCATTTCCGCATTGAAAGGATATGCGATATTACGCTTACCGACCGGAAAGCCGCGCCCGCCGAAAAGTCCGGCGCGTTTTCCGACCCGTCGAACGTTCTTGAATACACCTCCGAACACCTTTATATGTTCGGCGGCGAAAGCGTCAGCGCTATTTTGCGCGTGGACGAGGATATAATAAGCGACGTCGTCGACTGGTTCGGAAAAGACGTCACCTTCTTCAACAAGACCGAAAAGGGCGCGGACGCGCGCGTCGTCGCGAACGCCGCGTCGCTTAAATACTGGGCGCTTCAGTATTGCCGCGGCGTCGAGGTTCTTGAGCCCTTATCCCTGCGAAAAGACGTAGCGGACGCCCTTTCGGAGGGACTTGCCAAATACGCCTGAAAGGCGTTATGCCTTTCAGGCGCGTGAAATGATTTGCTTCGCAAATCGTGAAATAGTTTGCCTTGCGGCAAACCGTGAAATACGGAGCGCCGCCCCGTGTGAAATACAAAGCGCTTTCCGCGCTTTGTGTGAAGGTGTGCGCTTCACGCACGGAATGATAAGGGCGCGGCAAAAGCCGCGCCTTATCTTTTATGCGGCTTTGCCGCATAAATTAACGCCGAGCGAAAGCGAGGTATTTCACGCCGCGAAGCGGTATTTCACGAACGGCGGAACGCCGTTTATTTCACGCCGCGCACGACGTGCGCGGTATTTCACGCTTTGCCGGGCGTCGCCCGGCAAAGCCTATTCTTCCCTGAACTGCATATCGTAAAGCTCTTTATACGTGCCGCCCAGAGCCATAAGCTCTTCATGGGTGCCGCGCTCGGTCACCTTACCTTTTAATATAACGGCTATCTCGTCGGCGCCGCGGACGGTAGACAGGCGGTGGGCGACGACCAAAGTCGTGCGGCCGCGGCACAGCTCGTCAAGCGACTTTTGTATCATCATTTCGGTCGTGTTGTCGAGCGCGCTCGTCGCCTCGTCAAGGATCAGTATCGCGGGATCTTTTAAAAACACCCGGGCGATAGACACCCTCTGCTTCTGCCCGCCCGAAAGCTTTACGCCCCGCTCGCCTATCTCGGTATCGTACCCGTGCGGCAGGGTCATTATAAAGTCGTGGATATTGGCGCGTTTCGCGGCTTCCCTCACCTGTTCGTCGGTCGCGTCTACGCACCCGTAGCGTATATTTTCGCCTATACTGCCCGAAAAGAGGAAAACGTCCTGCTGGACTATGCCTATATTGCGCCGCAGCGAATCCATAGTTATATTTCTTACGTCTTCTCCGTCAATAAGTATGCTGCCGCGCCCTTCGGGAAGCTTGTAAAAGTTCGGTATAAGGTGGCAGACGGTCGTTTTCCCGCCGCCCGAGGGTCCCACGAGCGCGAGCTTTTTGCCCTTTTCGACCTTAAGATCGATATGCGAAAGCACCTCGCGCCCCATCCCGTAAGAAAAGCAGACGTCGCGCAGCTCTATCTCGCCGCGCGCGTTTTCCAACGCCTTCGCGCCCGGCGCGTCCGCCTCTTCCGGCTCGTCCATTATCTCAAGAAAGCGGGTAAAGCCGGTCACGCCGTTCTGGTACTGCTCTGAAAACTCGATAAGCCGCTGAACGGGCGACAGAAAGAGGTTTACCGACACGATAAAGGTCGAGTAGTCGCCGAAGGTTATCTTCCCCGCGTACAGAAACAGACCGCCCGCGAGCAGTATAAGCACGTTGAAAACGTCGGTAATAAAAGAGGTCGAGGAAAAGAACCTTCCCATAGCTTTATAAGAGCGCAGGGACGCGTCGATAAACTTTTCGTTACCCTTCTCGAATTTCGCAAGCTCCTTTTCGGAATTGCCGTACGCTTTCGTAACTCTAATGCCCGTAATAGAGCTTTCAAGCGCCGCGTTGATTAAAGCGTTGCTCTCACGCCGGGCGCGGAAGGCCGCCGTCATGCGCCGCCTGAAATAAAAGGACACGCAGACGAGGATAGGCACGCAGGCGAATATTATTAACGTGAGCCATATATTTATGGTAAGAAGATAAATAAAGCTTAAGATTATCATGACGCTGCAGGTGAGCAGGTTTTCGGGGCCGTGGTGCGCGAGCTCGCTTACCTCGAAAAGGTCGTTCGTCATACGCGTCATTATGCTGCCCGTTTCGTGATCGTCGAAAAAGGAGAACGGAAGCCTTTCAAGGTGCGAAAAAAGGTCGCGCCGCATCTGCGCCTGCATGAGCGTGCCCACCTTATGCCCCTGAAACTGAACGAAATAGCGCAGAAGCATCCGCACGACGTAGAGCAGAAGCACCGCCGCGCCCGCGATCAGTATGGCGCGGTACCGCCTGTTGGGGATAAGGTCGTTTAAAAGCCTGCGGGTCATAAGCGGGTATACCATGCCGACGAGGGATATCGCGACCGACGCCGCCATATCGAGCGAAAACATAAAAATATGCGGCTTATAGTACCTTATGAACCTTTTGAGCATTTTTGTCGCCCCCCGTCTTTTATAAATCAATTGTACCATTAAAGCATCCCTTCGTCAAACGCCGCTTCCCGCAGCCTTGATTTTTAAGCCCTTTTGAGGTATACTTAAAAAAGACGACCGAAAGGAGACTTATTATGAAAAAGATACTGCCGGCAGTTTTATGCCTGCTCCTTTTATGCGCCTGCGGGAACAGGGAAACGCAGAAATCCGCGCTTTCGGAAGAAGAGTTTTACAAGACCCGTCCCGAATACTTCACCTTCGCGAGCGGCGTCGGCGGCTGGTCGACCGAGCTTGAAATATCCGAGGACGGCTCGTTTACCGGCATTTTCCACGATTCGGACATGGGCGACACGGGCGAAGCGTACCCCGACGGCACGGTTTATCTGTGCAATTTTACGGGCAAGCTTACCGACTTTGCCTGTACAGACGAGCGCACCTATACGGTAAAGGTCGGCGAGATCACGCTTGACGAAGAGCCCGGGAAAGAAGAGATAGACGGCAATATACGCTTCGTTTACTCAACGCCCTACGGCATAAACGAGGGCGACGAGATGTGCTTTTATCTGCCCGGAACTCCCTTAAAGGGTCTTCCCGAGGAGTACGTCGAATGGATATCCATGCCTATGGCGTGGGGCGAAGAGGACAGACCCGAAACGCTCCCCTTCTGCGGGCTTTATAACTTAACTACCCAAGAGGGCTTTTTCTCGTAATGCCCGCCAAAGCATAATACGCGCATATATAATGGACTGCCGCGGTTTTCGGTTCGCGGCGGTCCTTGTTTATTGCCCTTTTTTAATAATATATCGG
>JAFSVO010000014.1 GCA_017444965.1 Clostridia bacterium
AAGCGCCGCAGGATCGTCTGCGGCGCTTTAGAATCGATTCACTTATACAGTTCCTTATTCCACGTAAACCGTTTTTCAGCTTCTTTTTCGTTTAAGATATATTTCGCGCTTCCGTCGCCCGAAATGCCCGCGGTCACGTCAAAGAAAAACCTGTCTTCCCCGTTTTTTAACATAATGAAGTAATACGGGTCTCCGTTTAACGCGCCGTAAACGACGGTGTTTTTCAGGTCGAGCCGTTTCATGACCGTGCTCGCGGCAAGCGTCATTCCGATTTGCGCGGCATTGCCGTCGTTAAACGCGCCCTCGGCGGTATACTCGCCTACCCTCTTGATAAAAGAGCCCTCCGCGTCGTTCATTATCCCGGTCGCCGCTCTGTCGTAGGTCACGTTATCGTCGAGGTGATCCTTTGTAAAGTGGACGATATCAAGATATCCCCCGCCGCCGTTGTATTCCGAGATGACCGTCTGTACGTTTTTTTCGGTCATTTCTATAAGCTCGAGTATCTCGACGCCCGAACCCGTTCTGTTAATCTCTATCTCCAAAAGGCCCTTTCTGTCGTTCTGCGGGTAATAGTTGAAGCTTACGTCGGAAAGCCCGTACGCGTAAAGATCGGACTGCGCCCAGCACTTTTCGAACACCTCGCGTATATCGTGATATTCGTTTAGATCGGAAAGGTCGAATACCCTTTTTGTCCGGAAGGATCTTATCTGCGAGATTATCCTTTCCTCAAGCTCCTCCTCGGTGACGACCTTCGCTATGCTGTTTATCTCTTCATAGCTGTGGTTATAATTGATCACCACCTGCAGCTCGCAGTAGGAGGCGATGAACGTAGGATTATAAACTATCGACGCCACGGCGTAATTGCCGACCGGGTAAGTCTGAGTAAGGTACTCGGTCGCTTTTTTCATATCTTCTATAAGGTCGCCCTCGTAATCGGACAGGGTAAGTCTTTCGCTTGCGCTCGCGGAAATGATCATATCCTTTATAGCCGACACGAGAGAATCGTAGGTGGATATGCCTTTCCGCGCGGTCTCGGGCATAAACGTCTCTTCGACGTGCTCCTGAGAATAATAGAAAGAGTCGTTCTTTCCTATAACGAAAACGCATACGAGCGCAATAAGCAAAACAAATACGGATATCAGCGCGACCGCAGTTTTCTTCATTCAGTTATCTCCGCAAATAAGGATAAGCGAACGGGGCGCGTCTTGGGCGGGCTCGGGAAAATCGAAATCGACAAGCACGAACCCCGCCGCGCTTATCGCCGCGACGGCGTCTTTATAATCTTCATTGGCGACGTAGATATAGGTGCGGTTATTTACGGGGTCGTAATCGGTTTCTTTGTCTCCGAATCTGTCGGGTATTTCCGCGTTGCCGTAAAAAGCGATATAGTTAGAAAACTCTCCGTCCATATAGCTTCGCGCTTTCTCCGTGGTCTCCGTACCTCCCGAGTCGCTGCCCGCGGCGGAAGGCGCCGCGCCCGCTGCGGGAAGGGCGTATTCGGCGGTCGCCGCTTCGCTTTTAAGGCTGTCCGTATCGAAAGAAGCGTTTTCCGAAAACACGGCGGCGTCGTCGAAGGCGACGTCGGCTTCCGTACTTTCCTCGATCATTGCCGGAGCTTCAGAGGCGCTTTTTTCGCCTTTTACGCCGAAAAGATAAAGCTTGCTGAAATTGGGCGCGAGGACTAAGGCAAACGCGAAGACAAGACACGCGGCGGCGCAAAGCCCGAATATCCGCTTTCTTATCCCGGCTCTTCTTTTGGCGTTTTCCTTTTTTACGCCCTCCATAATAAGCTCGTGAAGGTCGTAGGGGGTCTCGGCGCGCATATCGGAAAGTGTTTCCTTCAAAGCCTTTATCTGATCGAGCCTTTTTTCGCAATCGGGGCATTCCTTAATATGCTCGGCAAGCTCGCGTCTTTCCGCGGAGGAAAGCTCGCCGTCGGTCAAAGCGCTTATGTATTCAGCGTATTTTTCACAATTCACGACCGCTTTCCCTCCTTATCATGCGTTTCTTCACTGTTATTTGACTTGCCGGCCTCGAAAAAGTTCCCGTTTTCGGCAAGCTTTTTGCGCAGCTTTTCTCTTGCCCGCGCAAGCCTCGATCTTACCGTGCCCGTATTTATTTCAAGCGCCTGCGCTATTTCCTCATAAGACAAACCGTTGATATCGCGCATTATAACTACCGCTTTGTGAGCGTCGTCCAGAGAAAGAATGGCTTCTTTCAAAACTTCTTTGATCTGTCTTTTTTCAAATTCGTTTTCGGGCGAATAGCGCACGTCGGGTATCTGAGTTTCAAACTCTTCCTCGCCGTCAAGCGAGAGCGTTTCGTCGCGGTTTTTCGAGTACGCGTCGCGGCAGACGTTTATCGCTATTCTGTATATCCACGTTCCGAACGAGCTTTGATTTTTAAACCCCGGAAGATACCTGTAAACTCTTAAAAATACCTCCTGCGAGACGTCGAGCGCGTCCTGCGGGTCGCCCGTCCATTTGAGCGCGAGATTGTATATTTTGTTTTCATAAAGCTTAAACAGCTCTTCAAAAGCCGACTTGTCGCCGTCCTTTATCCTTTGAATGATACGGTTTTCATTCACAGCGCTTTTACCTCCCCGCATATTGCCTCAAGCCCGGAAAGCGAGCTTAGATACGAAGCTCTTATCTTTAACGCCTTTGCTCCCGGGATCCTCGAAAGATACCAAAGAGCGTGTTTTCTCATTTCGGCTGTCGCCTTTTTTTCACCCTTTTCGGCGCAGGCAAGACGCGCCTGCCTTAAAAGAGCGTCCGCCGCCTCCGCCGCCGTGTGTTTATCTATGTTTTCACCCCGAAAAAGCTTTAAACAGTCGGAAAAAATAAAGGGGTTTCCCCGGGCGCCCCTCGCTATCATAACGTGATCTGCGCCCGTTTCATTCATACAATCAAGAGCGTCCTGCGCGGTCATTATATCGCCGCTTGCGAGGACGGGCACGGAGACGCTTTTTTTAACGTCGGCTATAACGTCGCGCGAGCTTTTTCCCGTATAAAGCATACTTGCCGTTCTGCCGTGGACGCATACGGCGCCCGCGCCTGCGGCTTCGGCCGCGGACGCCGCGGGGACCGCGTTTATATGCTCTTCATCCGCGCCGGCGCGCATTTTTACCGTGACCGGGACGGAAACGGCGTTTTTTACCGCTTTGACTATTTTGTATATCTTATCCGTATCGCGCATAAGCGCGCTTCCGTCGCCGTTTCTGACTATCTTGGGCATAGGACAGCCCATGTTGATATCTATGCCGTCCGGCTTACATATCATTTCGGCCTTTTGCGCGGCGAACGCCATTATTTCCGGGTCGCTTCCGAATATCTGCGCGAAGCAGGGTCTTTGGCTGTCGTCCATTTTTAAAAGCGCCTCGGTCTTTTTATCGCCGTAATAAAGCGCCATAGCGCTTACCATTTCGGTAAAGGTCAGCGCCGCGCCGTATTCCCTGCAGACCGTTCTGAAAGCGCCGTCGGTCACCCCCGCCATAGGCGCGAGGAAAAAGGGCGAAGACACCTCTATTCCCAGATAATTCATCTTATCTGCGCGTCGCCGAGCACCTTATCCGCAAGGCCGTTTAAATAATCGAGCGTCATCGGCTTGTCATATTTTCTTATTCCGTGCTTTTCGGCAAGCTCGGGCGTGTATTCGGACAAGGGATATATCGCGAAGCCCCTCGAGCTTGAATTATAGTGCGTTACCGTGGGAATAACGCCGGCGTCGCAGCTTACGACCTTTTTATCCTCGTCAAACACAAGCTTTACGTCGAGCATTCCGCCCAGCATGGTCGCCGATTTCTGCTGATGCGAGATGAAATTGCCGAGCGAATACATGCAGACGGTCGTGTGCGCGCCGTCAGAAGACGCGAGCGTTTCAAGCGGCTGAAGGACGTGCGGATGGGTGCCTATGATAAGGTCGGCGCCGAGGTCGCAGAGAAGAGCGGCGTACTCCTTTTCGGAAGACGTCGGCGTGTGCTGATACTCGTTTCCCCAGTGCATGGACACGATAAGATAGTCGCACTCGGGGCGCAGCCTTTTCATATCCTCCGTTATCTTCTGTCTGTCGATAAGCGCTATCTTCCACTCGTTGCCCTTTTTGAGAGAATAGCCGTTAAGCCCGTAGGTATAGGATAAAAAGCCGAACTTTACGCCCTTTTTCTCAACTATTATCAGCTTTTCGGAGTCTTCCTCCGTCGCGAAAGCGCCGAGGACGGCGTCAAACGGTCTTGCGTTAGTATTTTCAACGCTTTTAGAAAGCCCCTCCTCGCCGCGGTCAAGGCTGTGGTTGGTCGCGAGGTTAATAACGTTAAAGCCGGTATCTATAAGCGCGTCCGCGACCTCGGCAGGCGCCGACATATTGGGGTAACCGTTGACCTCTCCCGTCAGCATGACCTCCTGATTTATAAAAGCTATATCCGCGCTTTTTACCTTGTCTTTTATATGAGTGTATAAGTGGCGGTAATCATATCCGTCGTCCGTTTTGCTGTCCTTTGACACGGTATTATGCAAAAGGTTGTCGCCCGCGGCGATTATCTCGATCTCGGTAAAAACGGGCTCGGGCGGTATATCCGGCTCGGCTGTTTCGACCGGCGACGCCGCGTTATTCTCTTCGGGCGGCGCTACCTTTCCGCACGCCGAAAGCAAAGCCGCGGCGGCAAGTATTATACAGAACAGTTTTTTCTTCATTTGCAGGTCTCCTTAATTTACGCTTTACCGTTATTGATTTTATCACAAACGTAAGTCTCGCGCAATACGGCCGACGCGTATTTAAGCAGCGCTTCCCTTTTGTTTTCGCACTTTTCATCTATAACCGCGTCGATAAGCGCTTTTTTTATTCTGCCTATCTCCGCGCCCGCGGCGCCGAGTCCTTTTATATCGTTCCCGTCGATATCGAGCAGTTTTTCCGAAACGCATGGGTTTTTCGCGGCGACCGCGCGTATAAGCTTTTCGCTTTCATCGTACTGCGCGCGTCTGTCGAGCTTTTCGCTTTGCGCCGCGTTGTCGGCGCGTTTTACGTCGAGCAGCATCAGAAGCTCTTCCTCGCCTATGCGCGCAAGCCAGCGCTTTATACTTTTTTCGGTGGCGAAAAGGTCGCTGTCGTGATATTTTACAAGCCTGCAGATCCTGTCCTTTTTCTCGTTTGACACGCCGAAAGCCGAAAGCCTTTTGCGCGCCTTTTCGCAGCTTTTTTGCGCGTGTCCGTAAAAATGGCCGTTTTTGCCGTCGAACGTGAAAACGTCGGGCTTTCCTGCGTCGTGAAAAAGCATAGCCCATTTGACCGTTTCATCATACGGCGCGGCGGCTGCTGCCCTTGCGGTATGCTCCCACAGGTCGTATATATGATACTTCGACCTTTGGTCAAAGCCTATAAGCGGCGCGGCCTCGGGTATCGCCGCGGCTATCACGTCGGGGAAAGCCAGCAAAACGGGCAAGGCGTTTTTTCCTAAAAGAAGTTTGGTCATTTCCTCATAAATGCGCTCGCCCGAAACGAACTTCAAAAGCCCCTTGCACTTGATCGCCGCCTCCCTCGTCTTTTCCTCCAAAGAAAAGCCGAGAACGCTTGAAAACCTGAGAGCGCGCAGTATGCGAAGCCCGTCCTCCGAAAACCTTTCCCGGGGGTCGCCGACCGCGCGGATAATGCCCTTTTCAAGATCCTCTTTCCCGCCGAACAGGTCGATAACGCCGCTTTTCTCATCATACGCCATGGCGTTGACAGTAAAATCCCTTCGGGCAAGGTCGTCTTTAAGATCTCTCGAAAAAGAGACCGTGTCCGGATGTCTGTGGTCGGGATAAGCCCCGTCGCGGCGGAAGGTCGTGACCTCCGCCTTCTGCCCGCAGCATATGACCGTGACGGTGCCGTGCTTTATGCCCGTGTCGACCGTTTTCATATCGGGCAGCGCCCCTTTTATCTCAAAGGGCTCGGCGTCGGTCGTGATATCCCAGTCGTGCGGCGTTTTCGAAAGGAGCGCGTCGCGCACGCAGCCGCCCACGCAGTACGCCTTAAATCCGCTCTTGTTTAAGCCGTTTATTATGTTTTTGACGTAAAGCGGTATATCCACGGTTTCTCCTTTTCAAAAACCGCCCCGAAAAGACTTCAAGGCGGTTATTTGTATTGATTTTTACGGTATTCGCTTAAAAGTTCTTTTCCCCGGGCTCTTCGTCGGGAAGCGGGTTTTTGTCCGACGGCTCTTCCGGCTTTTCGCCCTCATTAGAAAGCTCCGGCGCGGGCGCCTCTTCTTCATTCTTCCTTTCGGGGGGCGTTTCGCCTTTGAAGACCGCCTCGAACTGTTCGGCGTCCATAGTCTCGTTCTGCATAAGGTATTCGGCGACCCTTGTCAAAACCTCTTCGTTTTCGGAAAGAAGCTTGATACTGCGCTCGAACGCCGCGTCTATCATGTGCTTTATCTCGCCGTCAATGACCGAAGCCGTGCCCTCGGACACCGTTTTGGTAGTGGTGAAATCTCTGCCGAGGAAGACCTCGTCGTGCTCGTTTCCGAAGCTTATCGGGCCTATCTTGTCGCTCATGCCGTATTTGGTGACCATTTTACGCGCAAGCTCGCTCGCCCGCTCTATATCGTTCGAGGCGCCGGTGGAGATATCGTCCATCATAAGCTTTTCGGCAGCTCTGCCGCCTAAGAGCACTACGAGCTCGTCAAGCATCTCGTTTCTTGACGCGGTATACTTATCCTCTTTGGGCATATTGAGCGTAAAGCCGCCCGCTCTGCCGCGCGGGACGATGGATATCTGCTGTACGGGGTCCTGCGTGGGAAGCAGTTTGGCGGTAAGCGCGTGCCCCGCCTCGTGAAACGCGGTAAGGCGTTTTTCCCTTTCGGATATGACGCGGTTCTTCTTTTCGTTGCCCATTATTATTTTAATGAACGCCTCGTCGATATCCTTATTGCCTATTTTCTTTTTGCCTTTTCTCGCGGTAAGAAGCGCCGCCTCGTTTAACAGGTTTTCAAGGTCGGCGCCCGTAAAGCCGACGGTGCTTCTCGCGATAGACTCAAAGCTTACGTCGTCTTCAAAGGGCTTCTTTCTCGCGTGGATCTTCAGTATGGCTTCTCTGCCCTTTATATCGGGAACGCCGATGTACACTCTGCGGTCGAATCTGCCCGGTCTTAAAAGCGCGGGGTCGAGGATATCCGCTCTGTTGGTCGCGGCAAGGACTATTACGCCCGCGTTGTTTCCGAAGCCGTCCATCTCGACAAGAAGCTGGTTTAGGGTCTGTTCTCTTTCGTCATGGCCGCCGCCGAGGCCCGCGCCGCGCCGTCTTCCCACGGCGTCTATCTCGTCTATGAAGACTATTGAGGGCGCGGCTTTTTTGGCGTTCGCGAAAAGGTCCCTTACCCTCGACGCGCCGACGCCGACGTAAAGCTCGACGAAATCCGAGCCGGATATAGAGAAGAAAGGCACGCCCGCTTCGCCGGCAACCGCCTTTGCTATAAGCGTTTTACCCGTTCCCGGAGGGCCTACGAGCAAAACGCCCTTGGGGATACGCGCGCCGAGTTCCAGAAAGCGCTTGGGGTCCTTTAAAAACTCAACTATCTCTTCAAGGTCGCGCTTTTCCTCGTCCGCCCCGGCAACCTCTTTAAAGGTCACCTTGTTTTCTTCGCCCGTCGCCATACGCGCGTGCGACCTGCCGAAGTTCATAACGCTTTTTGCGCCGCCGTCCTGCCTGTTCATGACGACTGCCCAGAAGATCACGAACACGATGATAAGGAAGGCGTAAGGAATGAGCGATATCCACCACGATACCTTTTCAACCTTGTAATCCTGCGTTAAGACCTTCTGCTCGTCGCGAAGGACGGCTATCTCGTCGCCGACGTCGTTTAAGAACACGGCGATGCTCGGCAGTTCGTACGAATACTCGTTGCCGTCGTCAAGCTTTATATACAGATCGTATCCGTCTATGAGCATCTGACGGACTTTGCCGTCCTTATAAAAGCCGACTATCTGATCGTACGTCACGCTTTCGGTCGGCTTTTGCCCCGTCAGCGCCACGAGCGTTCCGACAAGCACCAGCATTATAAGGATATAAAGCCCTATGCTTCTTTTCTTTTTTCCGTTTTGATTATTTGAAGTGTTCAATTCGGCACTGCTCCTTTTATTACTCGTATATTTCGGGCTTTAAAACACACACGTCGGGAAGATTGCGGTATTTTTCCGCGTAATCGAGCCCGTATCCGACGATGAATTCGTTAGGCACCTCGATCCCTTTATAGGCAAGCCGTATCTCGACCTTATGGCGCGCCGGCTTGTCGAAAAGCGCGCATACGGCAAGCGAAGCGGGTCTTCTCGCCTGCAGGAGCCGGATGAGATAGGAAAGCGTTACCCCGCTGTCAAGTATGTCTTCTACTATTATAACGTCTCTGCCCTCGATATTTGTGTCTAAATCTTTAATTATCTGTACCTGCCCCGAAGTTTTCGTTCCTTTGCCGTAGCTTGACACCGACATAAAGTCAAGCGTGCAGGGCACGGTGATGTTTCTGACCAGATCCGCCATAAAGATAAACGCGCCTTTAAGTACGCTTATAAGAATGGGCGTTTTGCCGGCGTAATCGCGCGATATCGCCGCGCCTATCCTTTTAACCTCTTTTTCTATCTCTTCCCTCGGGACGAGGACGGAGCTTATATCCTTCATCATTTCGTTTCCCATATCTTTATCTCCTTTCAACTATGACCGAAAGAGCGTTTTCTTCGCTTCCCGCGCGAAGGCTTTTATCCATGCCTGTCTCCGCCGCGGCTATCACTCTGTTATTATCGCACAAAACGGGTATTATGTCACGCTTTTCTTTAGGTATTTTTTTCTCTATCATAAGCTTTTTTAAGCTTTTATTCTTATTGTTGAAGAAAAGAACGTCGCCCTCACGCCTCGGGCGCGCCGTAAGAGGCATTTTGAGAAGCTCTTTATTGAAGACGAACGCGCCTTTTAAAACGCCCTCGTAAACTTTTATGACGTATTCCCCGAAAGAAACGCTTTCGCCCGGCTTAAGGGTTACGGGCGACGGCTTGGGAAGTTCCGTAAC
>JAFSVO010000142.1 GCA_017444965.1 Clostridia bacterium
ATAGTCGTGCGGCAGACTTCGTTTAAGTCAAAGCCGCAGATTGAGCACGCCATACCTACGGCAATACCGAGATTTGCGCTTACAAGAATATTCGGGAAGGTCGTGGGAAGAAGCGTCGGCTCTTTTAAGGTGCCGTCGTAGTTGTCGACAAAATCGACCGAATCGGACTCGATATCCGCGAATATTTCTTTGCAGATGGGATCGAGCTTGACCTCGGTATAACGTGAGGCGGCGTAAGCCATATCCCTTGAATAGACCTTGCCGAAGTTTCCTTTACTGTCTATAAAAGGGGTCAAAAGCGATTCGTTGCCTCTCGCAAGTCTTACCATTGTTTCGTATATGGCGGCATCGCCGTGAGGGTTGAGCTTCATCGTTGAGCCGACGACGTTGTTTGATTTAAGCCTTCCGCCGTTTAAAAGCCCCATCGTATACATAGTATAAAGAAGCTTTCTGTGCGAGGGCTTAAATCCGTCTATCTCGGGCAGCGCGCGGGAAACTATTACGCTCATGGCGTAAGGCATATAGTTTTGTTCAAGCGTATCGGTAATCGGCGTTTCTATGTTTCTGTTCATAATTTCACCTTTTTCAGCTTATATCAGCCATATCGATAAAACGCGAGCCGTTTTCGGCAATATATTCTTTTCGCCCCTGAAGATTGTCGCCTAAAAACAGATCGAACGCTTTTTCGGTAAGGTCCGCGTCGGCGGGCATAACTTTAATAAGTTTTCTTGTTTCGGGATTCATGGTGGTTTCCCACATCATTTCCGGCTGGTTTTCACCAAGACCCTTAGAACGCATTACGGTGTATTTTTTGCCTTCGAGCGACGCGCATATTTTGTCTTTTTCCCTGTCGCTCCACGCGAAAACGGATTTGTCTTTATGAACTATTTCATAAAGCGGGCTTTCCGCGATATAAACGTATCCTTCGTCGATAAGCTTCGGCGTCAGTCTGTACAGCATCGTAAGCACAAGCGTCCTTATCTGAAAACCGTCGACGTCCGCGTCGGTACAGATTATTACCTTATTCCACCGTAAAGAATCGAGAGAGAAGGGAGGTATATCCTTGGCTTTAAGCTTTATGTCGGCGCCGCAACCCAATACTTTGATAAGGTCCGAAATTATATCCGATTTGAATATCCTTGCGTAATCGGCCTTAAGGCAGTTAAGTATTTTGCCCCTTATCGGCATAAGCGCCTGAAATTCGGGGTCGCGTCCCTGCTTGCACGAGCCCAGCGCCGAATCGCCCTCTACGATATAAAGCTCTCTTTTTGAAACTTCTTTAGTCCTGCAGTCGACAAACTTTTCTACTCTGTTTGCGATACCTATACTGCTTGAAAGTTTTGTCTTAAGATTAAGACGCGTCTTTTCGGCGTTTTCGCGCGAGCGCTTGTTTATAAGGACCTGGTCGGCTATTTTATCCGCGTCCTGCTTGTTTTCGATGAAATAGACCTCAAGCGACGAACGCAGAAAGTCGGTCATCATTTCCTGAATGAATTTGTTGTTTATGGCTTTTTTCGTCTGGTTTTCATAAGAAGTCAAAGTCGAAAACCCGTTTGTAATTAGGACAAGACAGTCGGCGATATCGCTGAAAGTTATCTTCGATTCGCCTTTCTGATATTTGTTTGCCTGTTTGATATAAGCGTCTATTGAGGAAACAAAAGCGCTTTTCGCGGCTTTTTCGGGAGAACCGCCGTGCTCAAGCCACGAAGAGTTGTGGTAGTACTCAATGGCGGGATTAGAGGGCGTAAAGCAGAATACCGCTTCAACACGGACCTTATATTCGGGCTTGTCTTCTCTGTCGCGCCCCTGCCGTTCGGTCTTGAAGTACTGAATGTCGGTAAGCGTCTTTTCGCCGGCGATCTCTTTTGCGTAATCGACTATGCCGTGCTCGTACATAAATTCACGGGTCTCAAACTTTCCGGGCGAGACCTCGTTTTTGAAAACGAACTTAAGACCGGCGTTTACGACGGCCTGCTTGTTTAACGTGTCATAAAAATATTCAATCGGAATATTAATATCAGTAAAGACAAGTATATCGGGTTTAAAACGGTGTATCGTGCCCGTGCGTTTTCCGGTATATTCCTCGGAAAGGAGTTTTCCCTTGGTTTTGTTTTCGCCGTGCTCGAAATGTACGAAATATTTTTTGCCGTCTCTGTATGAAGTGACGTCCATAAACTCGGAAGCGTACTGCGTCGCGCAAGCGCCGAGGCCGTTTAAGCCGAGCGAATACTCGTAATCGCCGTTTTCGTCGTTGTTATACTTGCCGCCTGCGTAAAGTTCACAGTAAACAAGCTCCCAGTTGTATTTCTTTTCACGTTCGTTATAGTCGAGCGGAACGCCGCGCCCGAAATCCTCTATTTCAATAGAGCCGTCTGTAAAGCGCGTTACGTTTATGACCGTACCGTGCCCCTCGCGCGCCTCGTCTATTGAGTTTGAAAGTATTTCAAAAAAGGCGTGCTCGCACCCGTCAAGCCCGTCCGAGCCGAATATAACACCCGGACGTTTTCTGACGCGGTCCGCGCCTTTAAGCGACGTTATGCTTTCGTTGCCGTATTTTTTTGTTGACATATAAGCCTCCATTATCAATGCACTACATTATATTTTACTTTATTTCGGAGCTTATGTCAAACAAATAATGGTATATTTTGTTAAAACAGGGGAATGATACACAATAAATTGTATGGAGGTAAGCGTGACTGAAAACGTAACAAAGAGTCGAAAAACAAAAGAAAAGAAAAATAAAGAAATAAGAGAGCTTATAAAAGAATATCGCGAAGCCGTTGAAAAGCTCGACGTGCTGAAAAACAGGTTCGACTACATTACCGAGCCGAAGCTTATTGAAGCGTGCGTATATGAAATGAAAGCGGAGCAGGCGCGTTATTCCTATCTTTTGGAAAGATTAAAAAATGAAAGCGTCTGCGCGAATACCGAAAGCGTATGGCGGCGTTAAGGCTG
>JAFSVO010000143.1 GCA_017444965.1 Clostridia bacterium
TAAGGCGGCTTACGGCGCCGAGACCTACGCCGCGTTTTCGGGCGCCGACATAACCGAGCTCGAGGACCACGCCTACGCTATAAACGACCGTATGAACAGCTATTTGCTCCCCGCCATGAAGCACGGTATGTCGGTCGTAGACGTGAACAGCGTGTTCGAGTATCTCTTAAAGAACGAGGGCATAAATCCCTGGAACGGCAAGTCCGATTTCGCGGGCAAATACGGCGACTACGCCATAGCGTGCGCCTGCTACGCGGGCGTTACGGGCAAGTCGCCCGTCGGCATACTTAAGTTCACGGCTAAAAAGACGTCGGTCGAGCCGACGCGCGGCGTCGCCATACAGAAGGCGGTCGCGAGAATAGTGCTCGGTCAGACCGAGACGCCCGACGTCGATATTACCGACGCGTACGTCGACAGGGCGTCGTCCAACGTGCTCTTCATAGGCGGCCGCACCTTAAACGACAACAAGCTTCCCGAAACGCTCGGTCAGTTACTCGATCAGGCGCGCAGGGACAACGTCGTTATGTCCCTGACGGGCTCGGAGACGCTCGCGGAATTTGTCGACTCGACGTCGGTCAACGTAGAGTTCAGCTACGGCGGCGAGACCTACGACTACATGGTGCTCGAGCTCGGGCGCGACGACGTGCTTTACGATAAGACCGCGGCGGAAAAAGAGCTTGCGGCGCTCGATAAACTCGTCGCCCTCGGCAAAGCCAACAACAAGCAGATAAAGATAGTCCTCGTCGCGCCGGCGGCAAGGCAGAACAAGACGGGACAGCTTTACCAAAATCAGGTAGAAAACAGCGGTATTAAATCAGCGAGCGAATACGCCAAGCTTATAAGCGCGTACGCCAAGAAACTCGCGGGTGAAAATTACGTAGTATGCGATATCGCGCAGGCGTCTATGCTCGCGCAGGACGCGGGGATAAACCCCTACGCGAACTACGTTTCCGACAACCTGTCCGCCGACGGAAGCTATCTTACGGCTTGTATGCTGTATAACGCCATGTTCGGCGCCATGCCCGCCGATATGACCTACACGGGCGGCGCGAACGCCGATAACGCGAAGACTTTAAGAGAGATCGCGGCAAGCATGTTCGAGGGTTAAATCCAATCAAAAACACGGCTCGGATCACTTTGGTCCGGGCCGTGTTTTCAGTTAAACGAAAACCACGCTAAAAAGACTGATAAAAGTCCGTTTTACAAGGCTCCGCCTTGATTTCACAAGGTGCGCCCGCAGGGCGCCTATTGATAAATACAATCCTGCGGACTGATCACATACAAAGCATACGCTTTGATTACATACGCCGCTTCGCGGCAATTACATCCAACGCTACGCGTTGATTGCATACAAGGTGCGCCCGCAGGGCGCCTATAAATCAATGCGCCGCAGGCGCATACCCTGTGAAATCATCCCGAAGGGATGTATGTAATCGCCGCATCGCGGCGTATGTAATCAGCCGAAAGGCTGTATGTAATCGACCCGAAGGGTCGTATGTTATGCAAGACAGAGGAAATTCCTCTGTCTTGCCTCGTCCCCGGTCATTGCGAGGCCCTTCAGGGCCGTGGCGATCCGTATTCCCCTGCAAAAAGGACGGATTCCCACGCCGACGCCGCGGCGTCGGCTCGGAATGACGGTTACGGTATGCGTTTTGCAGCACGCAGTTTTTTTGTTTTTTTCTGTTGAAAAAGCGGGCGGCGTATGTTAAACTGAAATAGTTATGGGGGCGATAAATATGGACGTTAAAATCGGTTTCAACAATGACGTTTACATTGAAAAACAGACCGAGAACATACAGAAAAGGATAGGGGAGTTCGGCGGCAAGCTGTATCTTGAGTTCGGCGGCAAGCTGTTCGACGACTATCACGCGTCGCGCGTTCTGCCCGGCTTCAAGCCCGACACCAAGGTGCAGATGCTCAAGGCGATGGCGGACAAGGCGGAGATAGTTATAGTTATAAACTCCTCCGACATAGAGAAAAACAAGATACGCGGCGACCTCGGCATAACCTACGACGCCGACGTTTTAAGGCTTATCGACGCCTTCCGCGGCATAGGGCTTTTCGTCGGCAGCGTCGTTATTTCCCAGTTCGCCGAGCAGCCGTCGGCAAAGGCGTTTAAAGAAAAGCTCGAGTCGCTCGGCATCAAGGTCTACCTCCATTACCCGATAGAGGGGTACCCCTACAACGTTCAGAAGATAGTCGGCCCCGACGGCTTCGGCAAAAACGAGTATATCGAAACGAGCCGTCCGCTTGTCGTAATAACGGCGCCGGGGCCCGGCAGCGGGAAAATGGCGACCTGCTTATCCCAGCTTTATCACGAGGGCGTGCGCGGCGTTACGGCGGGCTACGCCAAGTTTGAGACCTTCCCCATTTGGAACATACCCTTAAAGCACCCCGTAAACCTCGCGTACGAAGCCGCCACGGCGGACTTAATCGACGTCAATATGATAGACCCCTATCACCTCGAGGCGTACGGAAAAACGACCGTAAACTATAACCGCGACGTTGAGGTCTTCCCGGTACTCAGCGCCATTTTCGAGAAGATATACGGCAAATGCCCCTATAAGTCCCCGACCGACATGGGCGTCAATATGGCGGGCTTTGCCATAACGGACGACGCCGTTTGCGCCGAGGCGTCGCGAAACGAGATAATCCGCCGCTATTACCACGCGAAGTGCGACGTCCGCATAGGGCGCGGCACGGAGGACGCGGTATCTAAAATAGAACTTATCATGAAGCAGGCGGGCATAAGCGTATCCGACAGAAAGGCGGTCGGCGTCGCGCTTGAAAAAGAGCAGCTGACGGGAAAGCCCGCGGTCGCGATAGAGCTTCACGACGGCACGGTCGTCACGGGCAAAACGAGCGACCTTTTGGGGCCGTCGGCGGCGGCGCTTTTAAACGCCGCGAAAGCTGTCGCGGGGTCGGCTAAAAACCTTCACCTTATCGACAGGTCGGTCATAGCGCCTATACAGAAGCTTAAAATCGGCGTTCTGGGAAATCATAACCCCCGCCTTCACTCGGACGAGGTGCTTATCGCCCTTTCGATAAGCGCGCTTTTAAACGAAGAGGCGAGAAAGGCCGTTGACGCGCTGACCTCTCTTCGCGGGTGCGAGGCGCACAGCACGGTCATCCTTCCGCAGGTCGACGCCGAAATTTACAGAAAGCTCGGCATTAACCTGACCTGCGAGCCTAAATATCAGACGAAAAAGCTTTTCCACGGATAAAAAGGACGCCCGAAATGATCTTTCGGGCGCCGGAGCTTGGGTTGTGGGGATAAAGATATGAACGGTGCGGGGCGCAATGAAAAGATTTTGCGCGCCCGCGCGAAAGGAGGATCCCTTTCGCTTTTCATTCTACCACGCCCCGGGCTCTTTTTTTGTCGCTTTTCGGCGCCGCTTAAAAAAATAATTGTTTATTTTACGGCGAAAATATGGTATTATATATTTGAAGAGCAAAGACGGCTTTTCACACAAACCGGAAAGGAGCGATACCTATGAAAATTAACGTTACCGAACGCAAGATCAGGACCGGACAGGAAATACGCGATTACGCCGAAAAGAAATGCCGCAAGCTTGAGCGGTATTTCGGAAAAGAAGTCGAGGCTTTCGTGCGTTTCTCGAAGGAGAGAGATCTTCAGACGGTAGAAATAACCCTTCAGGACGAAGGACTTATTTTCAGAGCGCAGGAGAAAACGCGCGACCTTTTCGCGGGCGTAGACGCGTGCGTCGCCTCTATCGACAGGCAGATACAGAAGAATAAAACGAGGCTTGCCCGCAGGCTGCGCGACGGCTCTTTCGCGAAGGCAGTCCCCGAAATGACCGACTACAGGGACGAAACGTTTGAGATAGTCCGCGAGAAAACGCTCGACATAAAGCCGATGACCGTCGAAGACGCCATCATGCAGATGAACCTTTTGGGGCACGCCTTCTTCTTCTTCGTAAACAGCGAAAAGAAAAACACCCCCTGCGTCGTTTATTCGAGAAAAGACGGCGGCTACGGCCTGCTCATAGCGAAATAAATAAGTAAAAAATATGGGATCGGGCGGCGCTGCCGCCCGATTTTTAAGGAGCGGAAATGATTTTTACCATACCCTGCCTTATGGGGACCGAGAGCCTTGTCGCCGATGAACTTATCTACGGCGGCTTTTCGGGCGTGGCTTCCAGAAACGGCTCGGTCTCTTTCGAGGGGGATATCGCGGACGGGGCGCGCGCCAACGTTTTTATAAGATGCGGCGAGCGCGTGCTGATAACCTTAGGCTCATTTCACGCGGGCACGTTCGAGGAGCTTTTTGAGGGAGTAAAGGCGCTTGCGTGGGAAGAGCTTATCGGAAAAGAGGACGCTTTCCCCGTGAAGGGGTACTCGGTGTCCTCCGTCCTTAAAAGCGTGCCCGCCTGCCAGAGCATAATAAAAAAGGCGATAGTCGAAAGGCTGAAAAGCCGGTACGGACAGGGTCTTCCCGAAACGGGCGTCAAAAAGCAGGTGCAATTCGGCATAATAAAGGACGAGGCGGCGCTTTACATAGACACGAGCGGCGCGCCGCTATATAAGCGCGGCTATAAGCTTTCGCAGAGCGAGGCGTCGATAAGAGAGACGCTCGCCGCGTCTATGGTAAAAATAGCTCGCTACAAGGGCAGAGAGGATCTTTACGACCCCATGTGCGGCGCGGGCACGATAGCAATAGAGGCGGCGCAGGTATCGCTCGGCATAGCCCCGGGCGTGAGCCGAAGCTTTGCCTGCGAAAGCTTCGGCGACGGGTGGAAAAACGCCGTATCGCAGGCGAAAGAACGGGCGAAAAGCTCAGCCCGCGCAGAGAAGCTTCCGATTTTCGCCTCCGATACAGACGAAAACGCCGTTTCTCTTACGCGCGAAAACGCCGAAAGGGCGGGCGTTCTTAAATATATAGAGGTATTCCGCGCTAACGCCGTAAAGACCGACTGGAGCGAAAGAAAAGGCGTTCTTATGTGCGACCCGCCCTACGGCGTGAGGATGATGGACCAAAAAAGCGCCCGCCTTCTTATCCGCGATTTAGGCGAAAGGACGGCTTCCAATACCTCGCTTAAAAAGTATATCATTTCGGCGGACGACCGCTTTGAAGAGGTCTTCGGCCGCCGCGCCGACAAACGCCGGAAGCTGTATAACGGCATGATAAAATGCGATCTGTATATGTATTATAAATAACGCGCAAGGCGAAGCCTTGCTTCACGTTCCGCGAAGCGGAACACTTAGCTGCGCGCAAAAAAGAAACGCCTTTCGGCGTTTCTTTTTTTTTGGCGCGCTTGAGGGGACTCGAACCTCCGACCTACCGCTTAGGAGGCGGTCGCTCTATCCTGCTGAGCTACAAGCGCGTATCCGGCTTTCGCGCGGGGAAAATATCCTTGCAAATATCTATTTTATCTGTTAAGATAGGAAATGTCAAGAAAGAGAGGGCGGTTTTTGTGAAAATACTTGCCGTGGGCGACGTTGTAGGCGAACCGGGCGTAGACGTGCTTTCCTCAAAACTGCATCATCTTAAAAAAGTGACGGGGGCGTCGCTTACCATTGTCAACGGCGAAAACGCCTGTATGCGCGGCATCACGCCCGAGCTTGCCGACAGGATATTCGCGGCGGGCGCGGACGTTATCACGCTCGGCAATCACACCTTTGTCAACCGTAAGATATGCGACTATCTTGACGACAATAAAAACATTATCCGTCCGTACAACTTAAATCCCTCCCTTCCGGGGCGCGGCTATACGGTCGTCGACGCGGGCGACTACAGAGTGTGCGTGGCAAACCTTGTCGGCAGGCTTAATATGGATTTTAACGCGTCCTGCCCCTTTAAGGCGGCGGACGAGATATTTAAGGCGAACGACGACGCCGACCTTTTCGTTTTCGACTTTCACGCTGAGGCGACGAGCGAAAAAAAGGCGTTCGGCTTTTACCTCGACGGCAGGGCGGCGGCGGTGTTCGGGACGCATACCCATATCCCGACGGCGGACGCGTGCATACTGCCGGGCGGAACGGCGTATATTACCGATATCGGCATGACTGGCGGCGTCGACTCGGTACTCGGCGTTAAAAAAGAGCAGTCGCTCGAGTATTTCAGAGGGTACCTCGCGCCGCGGTTCGAGCCGTCACAGAGCGACCTGCGCGTGCAGGGCTTCGTTTTCGAGACCGACGGGCGCACGGCTGTCTCCGCCGAAAGGATAGAAATAGGATAAGGAGCATTTTTCATATATGTCCGAGTTTATTAAAAAGGAAAAAAACGGGGTCGTGTACTATACCTCCCCTCAGCTTGCCGCGTGCCGCAGGATAAGCCACGCGTTTTTCACGAGGAAGGGCGGGCTTTCAAAGGGTCCGTTCGAGTCTTTAAATATGCGCTTTAACTGCGACGACGCGCGCGAAAACGTGCTTCGCAACCATATAATAGGCGGCGCGCTCGTGGGCGCGGAGCCCGCGAACATCGTCTGCACTAACCAGAAGCACACCGACCGCGTTCGCGTTATCAAGGGGAAATACACCGAGTTCGACGGGCAGGACGAAGGGGTAGACGCTTTAGTTTCCGACGTTCCCGGGCTTTGCCTTACGGCGTATTTTGCCGACTGCCAGATAGTCATGCTCTTCGACCATAAAAAGAACGTCGCGGCGATAGTCCACGCGGGCTGGCGCGGCGTGCAGAACGGGATAGTCGTAAAGACGCTCGATATAATGCGCGAAGAGTGGGGCTGCGACCCCGCCGATATTTTCGCGGCGGTCGGGCCGTCTATATGCCGCAGCTGCTTCGAGACGGACGAGGACGTGCCGCGCCTTATGGAAGAGGCTTACGGCGTATTCGCCGCCGACTATATCTACAAAGAGGGCGAAAAATGGCACGTCGACCTTAAGAACATCACATATTCGTCACTCGTTCGATACGGCGTGTCGGTCATAAATATAGATATGTCGGGCATCTGCACCGTCTGCGACCACGAAAAAGATCTCTTCTGGTCGCAGCGGAGATGCGGCGATATAAGAGGCGTTCAGGGCGCCATGATAATGATAAAAAATAAATAGTGCATTTTCAGGAGTTTTGTGATAAAATAATTGAAAACCAAA
>JAFSVO010000144.1 GCA_017444965.1 Clostridia bacterium
AAACCAAAGTGATATATTCTTCATTTACCGCGGGCGATTACTGCAAGCTGATAAAGTTTATAAAAGCCGAAAACCCAGATATCGTTCACTGCCACGGCGCCAAGGCAAACCTTGCCGGAATTCTTATAAAACTTTTTTGTAAAAAGACAATCGTTACAACGGTACACAGCGATTACAGGCTCGACTATATGCACAGCGCTTTAAAGCGAATTACCATAGGCCGTATCAATACTGCCGCCTTGCGTATTTTTGATTACTATACTACCGTTTCCGACAGATTCAAAAATATGCTGATCGAAAGAAAATTCAAGCCGAATAAAATCATGGCGATCTATAACGGACTTGATTTTACTCAAAAATGTGAGCCGGCAGACAGAAAAACGTATTTAAACAAAGCCGGTCTTGATTACTCTGATAAAGACGTAATAATCGGCATTCCCGCAAGACTCAATCCGGTCAAGGACATCCCTACCCTTTTACGCGCTTTTGCAAAAGCCAAAAAGACCAATCCCGATCTAAAGCTTTTGATAGGCGGCGACGGAGAGGAAGCCGAAAAACTTAAACAGATCGCGGCAGACCTTGGTATAAGCGACTCGACGGCTTTTCTCGGTTGGGTTGACAACGTTCCGGAGTTCTTTTCCGTTTGCGATATAGACGTGCTGTGTTCCATATCCGAATCGTTTCCCTATTCCGTTCTTGAAGGTATCAGGGAAGGTTGCGCGATAATAACGTCTGACGTCGGCGGAATGAACAAGCTGATAGACAACGGCGTTAACGGTTATATATTTAAACCCGGCGACGTAGATACTTTTGCCGAATATATAATCGATCTTTCTTCCGACCGTGAAAAAAGAGAACGCTTCTCTTCGCTTCTCTTTAAAAAAGCGTCAGACATGTATTCCGTTGAAAACATGGCGAAAACTCAGATAGGTATCTACGAAAAAATACTGAAACTTGAGTCATACGCTAAAAATAAATACGGCGTGCTTATTTGCGGCGCGTACGGAAGAGGAAATTCGGGAGATGAATCAATACTCAAGGCGATCATAGATTCAATGCACGAAACAGATCCCGTAATGCCTGTCACAGTCATGACAAAACAACCGATGAAAACTGCGTTGAGTCATTCCGTAAATACCGTTTATACTTTTAACGTTCCGGCTTTTCTCAAAGAAATGAAAAAAGCGGCGATCTTCATAAACGGAGGCGGGAATCTTATACAAGACTCTACCTCAAGCAGATCGCTGCTGTTTTACCTTTATACGATAAGGGCTGCAAAAAAGAAAAAATGCAAAGTAGTTATGTACGGATGCGGCATTGGAAAAGTATCAAAAAAGCAAAACAGAAAAATCACTAAATACGTTCTGAACAAATACGCCGACGTTATTTCACTACGAGACAGACTGTCGTTTAACGATCTTGAAGATATGGGAGTCACAAAGCCGAAGATAATTCTTTCGGCGGATCCGGCTTTTTCAATAAAACCTGCTTCCGAATACGACGCGTCATATTACCTTTCAAAACAAGGGGTAGATCCCGACGGAAAATATATTTGTTTCTCTCTGCGCGAATGGAAAGGTATCGACAAATTCGATCAATTCGCAGCGGCGGCGAATTATGCTTACGAAAAATACGGACTTACACCGGTATTTCTGCCGATAGAGGTCCCCCGCGATCAAAACGCCGCATCCGCCGTTGCTTCAAAGCTGAATTGCCCGTATCATATGATAAATCCTTCGAGCGACGCTTCATTGACTATTTCGCTATTCGGAAAAATGACCGTCGTTTGCGCAATGCGTCTTCACGCGCTCGTGTTTGCCGCGGCGTCCGGCTCGCCTTTCATTGCCGCGTCGTATGATATAAAAGTCGACGGATTTATGGATTACGTAAGCTGCTCGGATTTGTGCTGCAAATTAGAGAACATTTCATCAGATTGGATGTGTTCGCGCATAGACAAAATAATGACCGAGGGATTTGATTCGCCTGCAAAAGACTTGCGAATACTTGAAGCCGAAAACAGAAAATCCGTTTCCGAGCTTATGTAAACTTACGCTAATGCCGATATCGCGTCAGACAACGCTTTAACAGCCTCTGCCGGGTATTTCCCTATTGCCGTTTCTCCCGTAAGCATAAGGCCGTTTGCGCCGTCAAGCGCGCAATTATAAATATCATTAACTTCGGCTCTTGACGGTGAAGGCGTGATTTCCATTGAAGTCAAAAGCCCCGTAGCCACAATAAACGGTTTGCCGTATTTATTACATAATGCGGCAAGCTTTTTTTGTTCGCGGGGCAAAGAATAAATATCGGTATTATTACCGAGGTCCCCGCGCGCTATTACCGTCTTATCAGACGCCTTAATAATACTCTCGGCGTTTTTAAGCCCTTCCCCGTCTTCGATCTTCGCATATATTTTTATTTCTTTAAGACTCATCACACAGAGTATTTTTCTAAGTCTTAAAACGTCGTTTTCACATCTTGCAAAAGGCAGCATAACGCTGTCGATCTTAAACTCCGAAGCGTTTAAAAGCAATTCATTATCGCTTTCCGTAATAACCGACTCGCACAAAGTTACGCCCGGTACAGCGAAGCTTTTTCCCTGTATCAGTTCTCCGCCTTTTGTAATGATACAGCCGCCGTCGTTATCTGTCACGCCTTCAGTCATTCCGTCGTTGAATCTGCAGGTCATTCCGCGTTTAAGCTTATTCGTTACGTCAGGGTGTAAAACAATATCGCGCCCGAAAACGATCCTGTCGCCGGGCTTTAATTCTAAAGTTTTTCCGAAAGTGCCTATCCTTATCTCAGCACCGCGTAAGTCTATAAGCCTTTCCGTTTTTACTCCCGCAGCTTTTTCGGCGCATTCTAACTCTTTGATATATTCTGAAGCCGAATCGATATTCCCGTGCGAGGCGTTTATTCTTGCACCGGTCATACCGTTAACTATCATTTTATATATAACGTCCGATCTGCTGCAGGATGGTCCCAGGGTCGCGTATATATTCATTTTTCATTGACCTCTTTTCCGGGCTCGGGCTTTACAAGAACGCTTTTATAATCAAAGTACGCGACTGCGCCCGGTCTGCCTCCGGACGGTTTTTTTACGTTTTTAATAAGCGTGTAATCTACAGCCACTTTATCACGTTTATCGGCGCTGTAGAATGCCGCTATCGAAGCGGCGTCTTGAATATCAGACTCTTCTGCTTGAGCCCCGCCGCACATCAAAACAACGTGGCTCCCGGGCACGCCTCTCGCGTGGAACCATAAATCGTTTTTCCCCGCTATCCTGTGAGTCAGTTCATCATTTTCGGTATTGTTCCTTCCGCATAAAACGGTAAGACCGTTTTCAGTTACGAACGTTTTCGGATAAGATTTTACCGGTT
>JAFSVO010000015.1 GCA_017444965.1 Clostridia bacterium
CGTGAAATACGGGGAAAAGCGCTGCTTTTCCCCGTGTGAAATACGCTTCGCGTGTGAAATAATTTGCTTCGCAAATTGTGAAATACCGACTTCGTCGGCATGAAGGTATGCGGCGAAGCCGCATGAAATAAAAGGCGCCTGCGGCGCATACCTTAATGAACGCGAAGCGTTCAATTCATGCAAGGCGACGCCTTGCAATTCATGACGATCCGAAGCGAAGCGAAGGACGGGGCTTCTGCCCCGCGCGGCGAATGCCGCGGAGGCGAGCTTATGCGAGCCGCAGGCGAAGGGCGAATTCATTTCGCCTGGGAGCAAATAATTTTGATAGGGGTCCCAAAAAAGTAAATACTTTTTGGGGAGAGCAATTCACGAAAACGCCCCGCGTTTTCAATTCATTTCCAAAACGTATGCGCGTAGGGCGCGTAGGGCGCGATCCCCTGATCGCGCCGAATCGGGTAAAAATTTTTCAAGCGTACAAGGAGGATCTGCGTTATGAAAAAGATCACGGCTTTACTTCTCGCGGCGATCATGCTGCTTTCGCTTTTGGCGGCGTGCGGCGAAAAAACGCCCGCGCCCGCGACCGAAAACGACGGCGGGCAGACGGCGCAGACGGGCGAGGAAACAACCGCGCCCGCGCCCGACGACGATGAAGAAAAGGATAAAGACGCGACCGAGACCGTATCCAATACGGGCGAAGTCGTGATTACGAATACCGAGCCGTCCGGCGGCGGCACACAAACGACGGCGCCGCAGACGGGCTCGCAGACTTCACAGACCCCGGGGACGCAGACTCAAACGCCGCAGACGGGGAGCCAGCAAACGCAGACTCCTCAGACGCAAACGCAGACTCAGGCGTCGAAGGACCCGACCGTCTCGTCCTTCGCTTCCAAAACGGGGCTTTACCTCAAAAAGCCGTACAGCACTCCGCGCGACGTGCGCGTCATGATATGGGGCGACTCGGCGATAAACGTTCATTCCATAGAGGATACCGTGCGCCAGATGGCGCTCTGCGACGGTTTCAATATAACCTTTTTCTCGCAGATATCCAACATTTACGGCAAGTCCTCCGCCTATCAGTTATACGAACTATTCGATTGGGACGGCACCGAGGCGACCTCACAGATAACCGGCTGGAAAAGAATGAGGATACCCGGTCATCTTTCCAACTCCAACGACGGGCTCGATTTCCTCGTTATAAACACGGGGCGCGACAGAGTGCTTACAAACCCCGTCACGACGGCGAGGACTCTTACCTGCATAAAATACATCTACTCCTATATGAAAGAGAAATGCCCGCAGTGCAAGCTCGTGCTTTACGAGCCCCCCGCGTACGAGGGCTACGGCATGCTCTCAAAGCGCATAGAGCTGCCCGTCAAAACGCTCGAAGAACATAACGCCATGATAAAGGACTTCGCCAAAAAGATGTCAGACGCCGTGGGCGGCGACCACCTTACCATAAGGGCGGGCGACGCGCTCGACTTCTTCCGCAAAAATTACGCAGACACGGGTATAAAGGTATACGACTCGACGGGCGACTACCCGAGCGACGCCGGCTCTTACCTTATCGCCTCGGTCTTTTACAGCACTCTTTTCAATAAGAGCACGGTAGGCATGGAAGCTTGCGGGCTTTTGGACGCCGCGGGCGCAGAAATAATGCAGAAGGCGGCGAACAAGTTCGTCTTCGGCACGGAGGGAACGAAAACCTCGCACGCGGGAAAGCCCTTTACGGAGTTTCACTATGAAGATTTTGACCCGCGTTTAAACGCGCGCGATCCGCGCTTTGCGAAAGAAAAATATCCGCAGTATTACGACGAGTTTATGGCTATAGTTTACAACTTCTGCCTGCGCGGGTGGGACGTCCAGTACGACAAAACTTCGCTTTCGCAAAACTTCTACGGTCAGTCGGGCCAGAACTGCTGGCGCCGCCAGTATCAGAGAGGACCCGAGACCGTAACCTCTCAGCACGTTTTATACACCGACTGCTCGGGCTTCTGCGACATGGTATATAACGTCGGCTTCGATTACGACATACCGGGCGTCGACACGAGCGGCATGGCGTACGTCACCGCCGGCAGAATGTTCTTCTGGGACGGCTCGGGCGGCGACATAGCGCCCGAGCTTGCCGCCGAAAAGTTTTTAGAGGTAATAGAACCCGGCGACGTCATAATCCAGCGCGGCTCTTCCGCAGGTCACGCCATGCTGTATATCGGCAACGGCTGGATAGCCCACTGCACCAACACCCACGAGGGCGGCGACGCAAACGACTATAACTATCTCGTCAAGAATGACTCGCCCGAGCCCTTCGGCGGCATGACCTTCGATAAAATAGACGTGCTTACCGACCCCGCGGGCGCATATTATACCTTCACAAGTTCGTATGTGGCGGTAAACGTTTTCCGCCCGCTCTCCCTCGGCATAAAGCCGAACGAGACGGCGACCTTGCGCGCGAAGAACTTAAAAGGCGTCATAACCTATAAAGAGTGCTCGGCGTTCCAGTACGGCACGGCTTCAAAAGGCTCCGACGTCACTTTCACCTACGTTTTCCGCAACGACACGAAGGACGCCAAAACGGTATCGCTTGAAGATAAACTCCCCGCGGGCCTCGCCTTTAAGTCGGGCGACGTAAGTTTCGAGGGCGGCGCGCTTTCAAAGAGCGTAAGCGTCCCCGCGCGCTCGACCGTAAAACTCTCGTACACGGCGACCGTCACCGCCGAAAACGGCACGAGGATCGACTGCGCCGACACAAAGATAGGCGGCATCCCCGCAAACGAAACGCCCTTCAGGGTGCGCAGCACTCTCGAAAACGGCGGCAAGGCGATAACCGACGCGTATAAGAGCGTTTCGGCGTCAAACGACTTAGATTACATAAACGCAGTTTATAAAAAGGCGCTCGGGCGCGAGACGACGATAGGCGCGAAAGCCGACTTTATAAAGAAGACCTTTGAAACGAAGGACGAAAAGGTGTGCGCCAAGGTAAGTTCCGACCTTATGATAAACGAGTTTGCCTTCGGCGGCATTTCCTGCAACGATATGAAGTCGATAGAATCCCACCGCATGAGGAACCTTGAGATGCGCGACCTTGTCGCGGGCGACGTCATAGCCGTGCTGAAGGATCCGACCACCCTTGAATTGTGGCTTTACGTCGGGGAAAACAAACTCGCCGTGTTTGAAAACGGCGCTCTGCGCATAGTGCCCTCGGCGAACGCCATAGCCCTTCTGCAGTCGATATTCGGCGAATACGCCTTCGCCGTTTTAAGACCGTCTGTTGCTTTTTAAAGCCTTGCTTTAAAAAGCGTGAAATACGGGGAAAAGCGCTGCTTTTCCCCGTGTGAAATACGCCTGCGGCGTGTGAAATAATTTGCTTCGCAAATTGTGAAATACCGACTTCGTCGGCATGAAGGTATGCGGCAAAGCCGCATGAAATAAAAGGCGCCTGCGGCGCATACCGAAATTATTAAGTTTTAAGTTTTAAGTATTCATTTTTAAATTTTTCCCCGAGCACCTGCGCGCTCGGGGAAAAGGAGCGTCTATGGATCTTACAGAAAAACAAATATCTTCAAAGGAGATATTCAACGGGCGCATACTTCACGTATTCGACGACCGCGTATCTCTTCCCAACGGCTCTGTCACGGGCAGGGAATACATAAGACATATCGGCGCCGTCTGCGTCATTCCCGTGCTTCCGGACGGCAGGGTGGTGCTTGAAAAACAGTTCCGCTACCCCGTGGGACGGGCGCTCACCGAGATACCGGCGGGCAAGCTCGATTCTCCCGACGAGGACAGATTAGAGGCCGCGAAGCGCGAGCTGCGCGAGGAAACGGGATATGACGCCGAAAGATGGACGTATCTGGGCGATTATTACCCCGCCGCGGCGTACAGCGACGAGCGCATTTCCATGTACCTCGCGCAGGGCCTTACGCTTAAAGAGCAGAAGCTTGACGATGACGAGTTTTTAAACGTCTTCACGATGCCGCTTGAAATGCTCGTAAAAGAAGTTATGGAGGGCAATATTCCCGACGGAAAGACGCAGGCGGCGGCTTTGAAGGCCGCTGTGCTTTTGCTGTAACGAGGGGGGAGCGACATGAAAGAAAGAACCGCGACCTTTTTCGTCATCCTCTCGGGCGTTTTATGGGGCTGTATATCACTTTTCATAAACCCGCTGTCGGGCATGGGCTTAAACGCTTTGAACATATCGGGCGTGCGTATGGTAATCGCCGCGCCCGTGTTCCTTGCCGCCGCCGCGCTCTCAAAAAAACTGCGCTTCAAACTGCGCGATATATGGCTTTTCGCCGCGATGGGCGTTGTCAGCGTCGTGCTTTTCAACTGCCTTTATTTTTATACGATGATAGGCTCGTCGGTCTCTGTCGCCGTCGTGCTTTTATATACCTCTCCCGTCTTCGTAACTTTGATGTCGGCGATATTTTTTAAGGAAAAAATAACGGGCGTAAAAGTCGCGGCGCTTATTTTCACTGTCGCGGGGTGCGTGCTTATAACGGGAGCGTTCGGCGGCGAGCCGCTTCCTTTCAAAATGCTTGTAACGGGGCTTTTGTCGGGCTTTTTCTACGCCCTTTACACGATTTTCGGCAGAGTCGCGCTCTCAAAATATCACACGCTCACCGTCACGGCGTGGACATTCGTTTTCGCCCTTTTGGCGTCAATTCCCATAAGCGGCTTTCCGAAAGTGTTCGCGCTCGTGTCCTCAGACCTCAAAGCCGCGCTTTTATGCGTCGGCATAAGCGTATGCTGTACCGTTCTGCCCTATTTCTTCTATACAAAGGGGCTTACCGGAACGTCCCCCTCGAAGGCGGCGATACTCGTCGCGGTAGAACCCTTGTGCGGCGGGCTTCTGGGCATTTTCGTCTTTTCGGAAAGCGCCGGCGCGTTAAAGCTTTTGGGAATGGCGCTTATAATAACCGCGATAATTATTCTTAATTTAAAGCCGCGCGCCGTTGACAAAAAATAACGGCGGTATTATAATAATTGCGTAAAAATTACTGTTATAAAGGAGAAAAAATATGGAATTCAAAGTTTATCAGAAAGAGCTCGAGCTCCAGTCCAGAGGCTGGATACCCACTTTCCACGACGTTTCCAAAGAGATAAGAGAGATAGTCGAAGCGTCCGGCGTCAAGAACGGCACCGTCTGCATAGCCTCCCACCACACGACCTGCTCGGTCATGGTGCAGGAGTGCTCCCACGACATAGATACCTTCGACCTTGAATACTTACAGCACGACCTTCTCGATATCATGAGAAAGCTCGTCCCCGATTTCAGGGAAGAGCATCAGTACCGTCACCCCGGCCCCCTGCACGCGCAGTTCGGCAGATACGTAAACGAGCCGGGCAACTTCACCTCGATGAACACCGACGGCCATCTCCGCTCGGTCTTCTTCGGCAGAAGCGAGACGATGACCATAAAGGACGGCAAGCTTGACGGCGGCGAGTTCGCCCACGTCTATTTCATCGACTGGGACCAGGTCAGGGCAAGACACCGTCAGCTCAACGTAACGGTAATGGGCACGACCGAGGACGTCGGCTCCCGCAAGTTCAATAACGGCGAGGTCATCAACACCCTTCACAAGTTCACCGAAGAGGAAAAGGCGTACGATCCCAAATTCGACCTTCAGCAGAAGAGATAAATAATTCAAAGAAAACACGGGACAGAGCAAATACGCTCTGTCCCGGTTTTACTATCAGGTCATTTCAAACGGACGTAACGCGTGCTTTTTCCCTTGCCCTCGCGTGAAAGCTCGCCCGAGGCGACCATCTTCCGAAGCGCGCCCTCGACGGAGCTTAAACTTAACGCGGGGCACATATCAAGGATATCCTGCTTTTTGAAACGTCCTATTTTGTTATTTGCGGCAAGCCTTACCGTTTCAAGCGCCGAAAGCTTCGTTTCGACGAGCGCGAAGCGGTCGTCAAGATCCCTGTACGCCGCAAGGACCGTTCCGAGAAAGTATTTTATAAAGGGAAGCTTGTCTTCCTTTTCTTCATGCCAGCCGTCAGTCGCCGCCGCGAGCGCGTCATAATAAAGATCTTTACTCTTTGCGATCTTCGCTTCAAGAGATATATATTTGCCTACCGAAAAACCGCTGCGGTAGAGAAGAAGGGTAGTTAAAAGACGGCTTAAGCGCCCGTTTCCGTCATTGAAGGGATGTATGCAGAGAAAGTCGTGAATGAAAACGGGTATAGCGATCAGCGGCTCAAGCTCGGCGTTCCCGATAACGCGTGAATACTCCTCGCATATCCTGTCGAGCGCCTCGGGCGTTTCAAACGGGGAAAGGGGAGTGAAAAGGGTTTCCGTGTGCCCGTCGGGGTAGGTCGCGCTTATATAATTCTGCACCGTTTTTGTGCGCCCTGCAAAAGAGCTGTTTGCGTGGCTGTAAAGTATTTTGTGCAGTTGAAGGATATAATTGCGCGTAACGGGGATCGCATCAAAGCTTTCGTGTATAACGCCGAGCGCGTCTCTGTATCCGGCGATCTCCTGCTCGCTGCGGTTCTTCGGGGCGGTCTTTTCCCTCACGAGCTGTCTTATGCGCGTGTTCGTCGTGACTATGCCTTCGATGGCGTTTGACGCCTCCGTGCTTTGTATCTTCGCGATCTCAACAAGCTTATCAAGCTCCGCCGGTCTTTGCTTTAAATACATTTCCTGCTTTCCGGCTTCTTTATATATCGCGGATATAAGCCCGAGGATCTCCGAATCCCACGTCTGCTTTTTGATCTTACCGTAATTAAACTCTCTCATTGCCTCACCTCTGCATTTATTCCATTAAAAATTAGCATATATTAAGGGAATTGTCAAGCGGTTAAGGGAAAATACCATTATTATTATATCGGTTTTAAGGGAAAATTAACCGTAATACTTTTTAAAACGGTAACTTTGATACGCGCAAAAGCGGCTTTTCCTTGACAATCTTTCCCCCCGTGATAGAATAAATATAGTATAGTCAAAAAGGGTACAAATTTATTTGAATTGATTATATAAAGAGTATAAATGAGAGGGTAAATCTATGGTTATTTCACCGAATTCGTTAAGTACAGATTTAAGTCAGCTTCTGCAAGAGGTCGCAAGCGGACAAATGCAGTTACCGGAATTTCAGCGTAGCTGGACTTGGGATGATAATCGCATAAGAGGTATTATTGCCAGTTTATCTCAAGGTTACCCAATGGGTGCGATCATGCGGCTTGAATATGGGAATCCGGATATTTGTTTCAAATACAGAACGGTCGAAGGGGTAGGCGATCTGCCGACTGTGCCTGATTATTTGATATTGGATGGACAGCAACGTCTGACGTCAATATATCAGTCGATATATTCTGTTAAACCGGTAAAAACGAAAACCGAGAAAGGGAAAGAAATAAAACGCTTGTATTATTTGTCTATGCAGGATTGTTTGGACGATAATATCGATAGGTTAGACGCTGTTTTAAGTATTCCAGAAGATAAGAA
>JAFSVO010000145.1 GCA_017444965.1 Clostridia bacterium
CTTCATAAAAAGAACGGCACAAAGCGTCTATAAGGGCGGCTTTTTCCTTGTCGGTATATTTCTTGAAAGCGGTAGTTTTATCAACGCGGACGGAACAGCCGCAAAGCAGAAGCAGAACGCACATAAGTAAAGCGATAATTCTTTTCATAACATCGTCCGTTTCTATAATAATTCATAAATAGAATAACATTATATTTATTCAAAAGCAAGTTTTTTTGTCTTCATAATTGACCTTTCGCCTTAAAAACGATATAATCTTCTTTGGTGATCGAAATGAGGATGAGAAAAAAGAAAAATCTTCTGCCGAGGCTTTCCGCCTGCTCAGATTATTTCGTTTCGGAAAAGCCGTCCGGCTGGCGAACTAAAGAAGGGCAGCCTTTATATCTTGAAATAGGCTGCGGCAAGGGCAGGTTTTGCGTTCAAAGCGCGTTGGAGGCGCCCGATTGTATGTTCGTTGCCTGCGAGCGTGAGCCGAACGTAATAGTGCTTGCCGCGGAAAAAGCAAAAGCGGCGGCTCTTTCAAACATTAAGTTCATTTCCGCCGACGCGGTCAGACTTCGCGAGTTTTTTGACGACAGCGACGTTGACAGGATATATCTGAATTTTTCCGACCCCTGGCCGCCGAAGGGCCAGTGGAAACGCAGGCTGACGCACAGAAGAGTTTTAAAGGAATACGACCCCGTATTGAAATCGGGCGGCGAGCTTTTCTTTAAAACCGACAATTCGGATTTCTTTGACTTCACGCTGTCCGAGCTTCCCGAATGCGGTTATGAGATAAGATGGTACACGCGCGACCTTCATTCGGAAAACGTGCACAACGTCTTGACTGAGTATGAAGAGAACTTTTCTTCAAAAGGAATGAAAATAAATTATCTGGAGGCTGTTAAAAAGTGACCTCTCTTGAAGATATTTTAAAAGCCCGTGACTTACGCGTAAAAACGCAGAAAGAGCTCGTTTCGTCTTTCGGAAAGCCGTTGGTTTCTTTTACGGTCAATATGCCGGGCCCAGAAAAGAAGAACGAAACGAGCCGAAAGATATTTGACGCGGGCGTCCTCGCCCTGCGCGAAAAACTTGCTCCCGATATAGTTTACTACAAGCTGTCGGATGAGGAAACGGGGTATGAAGGCTTTTTCGTCGCCGATATTTCGGCGCGCGAGCTTAAGAAAAAGACCTGCGACGTTGAAGAGACGCACCCCTTAGGCAGACTTTTTGATATGGACGTAATAGACGAAGACATGCGGCATATAAGCCGTGAGGAACTCGGGCTTCCCAAAAGGAAATGCCTTATTTGCGAGCGCGAGGCGTCTTTTTGCGCAAGAAGCAGGACGCACGGCGTAGACGAGCTTATAAAGAAAATAAACGAGACGGTCGACGCGTGGGAGAACGCACGATGACTGCAGAGTATATCGCAAGCCTCGTTAAAAAGGCGCTTATAGACGAAGTCGAAGCGACGCCGAAACCCGGCCTTGTCGACAAAGAAGGCAACGGCGCGCATAAGGATATGAATATAACGCATTTTCTTAAAAGCGCCGAAGTATTAGAGCCTTTTTTTGAGGAAATGGCGCAGACGGCGATCAACGCTGCCGACCCTTTGCTTCCGCCTTTAAGAGAGATAGGAAAGCGCGCCGAAAAAGCGATGTTTGACGCGACCGGCGGGGTAAACACTCATAAGGGCGCCATTTTTTCGCTCGGGCTTTTATGCTCCGCCGCGGCTTACCTTCAGTCGCGAGATCCCGAAAAAATATGCGCCTTTTGCGCCCGGCTTACCGCGGATATCTGCAAAAAAGAGATGGGCGTAAAAAGCGACACTCACGGGCAAAAGGCCTTTTTGAAAACCGGCGCGAGCGGTGCGAGGGGCGAAGCGGAAAACGGCTTTTCAAGCGTTCGCGCGTACGGGCTTCCGGTTTATGAGTCCGAGATAAAAAAGGGCGCGAACTACGCGGCGGTAAAGACGGTAGTCTCGCTTATCGCAAACGTAAGAGACACAAACGTTATATCCCGCGGCGGCAGCGAAGACGAGGTAAGGGAAATGGCGCAGACGCTTCTTAGGGATTTTTCGCTTGACGGCGCAAGAGCCCTTGATAAAGAGTTTATTAAACGGAACGTAAGTCCGGGCGGATGCGCCGACCTTTTGGCAGCGACTATTTTTCTATACAAATTAAAGACCGGGAAATGATCCCGGTCTTTTGAATTATTCAGTTCAGAACGTATATCCCGAAATTGAGATACGCCGCGAAGGAGACCCATAATAAATAAGGTACAAAAAGATACGCCGCTTTTTTAGATATTTCGCCGAAGAGCAAAGTCGTTATGACGATAAGAAGCCACAGGGCGATAATCCAGATAAACGCGAAAAGATACGCCTGCGCGTTGAAGAATATTATCGACCAGAAAAAATTGAAGATCAGCTGAACACCGTAAAACGTCAGCGCTCTTTTTCTTTTCGGGCTGTTTGACGACCAAACAAAGTATGACGCAAGACCCATCAGAATATACAGTATTGTCCAGGCGACCGGAAAAAGCCATTTCGGCGGCGAAAGCGGCGGCTTAAGCAAAAAATCGAACGATCTCATTCCGCTTGCGGTAAGAAGCGCTGAAAAACCTCCGACTGCAAGCGGGATAAGTACAGCGACCGCCGCGCTTTTGGTTTTGCTTTTCATTTTTATCACCCGATAATATAATACGGCGATAAAGGCAAAAAAATACGCGAAAAAAGACGGGATAAATTATATCCCGTCAAAAATATAATACGCGCGGCTTTATACCTTTTTCTCGTCCGCGTCGTTTTGTTTCGCGAGCATGCTCGCGTAAAGCTTGTCCGAAAACTCTTTCGCAGTGTTCTGTCCCATTTTCTTATTCCTGTTGTTCATTGCGGCGACTTCAATAATTACCGCAAGATTTCTGCCCGGTTTAATGGGAATGCGCAGGGAAGGGATCTTTATGCCGAGTATCTCGGTCGTTTCCTCGTCTATTCCGAGTCTGTCGTAGGGCTTTTTGTCGTCCCATCTTTCAAGGTTTATTACAAGGTCGACCATTTCCGGGGGTTTTACCGCGCCGACGCCGAAAAGACGCCTTACGTCTATTATCCCTATGCCGCGCAGTTCAATAAAGTATCTGATTATTTCGGGCGCGGTGCCGACGAGCGTTTTTGCCGAGACGCGCTTAATGTCGACGACGTCGTCCGCGACAAGTCTGTGACCTCTTTTGACAAGCTCGACCGCCGTCTCGCTTTTTCCTATACCGCTGTCGCCCAAAAGAAGAATACCTTCGCCGTAAACCTCAACGAACACGCCGTGAAGATTGGTCCTTGCGCCGAGATGAACGTTTAAAGAAGAAGTCAGCGCGGCGATAACGTCGGACGTTAAATCGGGCGTGCGGGCAAAGGTCACGTCATACTTTTTTGCGTACTCAAGCGCTTCGGGAAAGGGCTCAAGCCCGC
>JAFSVO010000146.1 GCA_017444965.1 Clostridia bacterium
AAATCTACTTATATGAGACAGGCTGCCCTTATTACGATCATGGCGCAGTGCGGTAGCTTCGTCCCCGCGAAAAGAGCCAGCATTGGCGTATGCGACAGAGTCTTCACCAGAATAGGCGCGTCCGATGATATGACGTCCGGTCAGTCGACCTTTATGGTAGAAATGAAAGAAGTCGCGGATATCCTTAAATACGCGACCTCAAAAAGCTTGCTTATTCTTGATGAGATCGGCCGAGGCACGTCTACGTTTGACGGAATGTCAATTGCTAAAGCGGTTATCGAGTATTGCGCCGTCAAGATAAAAGCCAAGACCTTGTTCGCGACGCATTATCATGAATTATGTGAGATCGAAGGACAGCTTAAGGGCGTTAAAAATTATAATATAGCCGTAAAAAAACACGGTAAAGAAATAGTATTTATCAAAAAGATAGTCAGAGGCGGAACGAGCGACAGTTACGGAATTGACGTCGCAAGACTCGCGGGTCTGCCCGAAGCCGTTATTAACCGCGCTAACGAAGTTCTCTCGGATATTGAGCGCCGCGCGTCGTTTGCCGAGCCTGCCGATTTTAAAAATGAAATAACCGAGGAAGAACCTCAGTTATCGCTCGGAAGTTATGAAAAGGACGCGATCATTGAAAAACTGAAAACGACCGAGCCTGACGTTTTAACGCCTATCGAAGCTCTTTCCTTAATTTATGAGCTTACTAAGAAAGCCAAGGAGTGCTGAAAATGCCGAAGATCAACGTTCTTTCGCCTCAAGTATCGAATATGATCGCTGCGGGAGAGGTCGTAGAAAGACCCGCTTCCGTCGTAAAAGAACTAATTGAAAACTCTTTGGACGCTAAGGCTGACAACATTGTAGTTGAGATAAAAAGCGGCGGAAAAGAGTATATAAGAGTGACCGACAACGGCTGCGGTATAGATGCTGGAGAAGTCGAAACAGCCTTTTTAAGACACGCTACAAGTAAGCTTTCCAAAGCCGAGGATCTTGAACGAATCACTACTATGGGCTTTCGCGGCGAAGCTCTTGCCGCGCTTGCGTCAGTAAGTAAAGTCGATATGTTTACAAAGACTCGCGACGCCGAGGCAGGAACTCACATTACCTTAGTTGCCGGTGAAAAAGAGTTACTGCAGGAAACGGGCTGCCCCGAGGGTACGTCTATTGTCGTCAGGGATCTGTTTTTCAACGTTCCTGCGCGATTTAAATTTATGAAAAAAGACGCCACCGAGTCGGCAAAAATTGAAGAAGCGGTTTTTAACGCCGCCATTTCCGCGCCTTCCGTCGCTTTTACGTTTATTAAAGACGGAAAAGAGTCTTTTTCCACTACCGGAAAAGGCAGGATTGACGACGTTCTTCTTTCCGCTTACGGAAAAGACGTCGTATCCGATATGATTTACATCACGAGCGAACGATCCGGTATATCTCTGTCGGGTTATATAGGTATGCCTTCGCTTTCACGCGCAAACAGAAATCTGCAGAGCTTTTTTATCAACGGGCGTCCTATTAGATCAAGAACGTTAACGGTTGCCGTCGACGAAGCCTACA
>JAFSVO010000147.1 GCA_017444965.1 Clostridia bacterium
CTTTTTTTGCGTTTGCTCTTGAAGTCGCGCGGGAATAGTGGTAAAGTCTAATAAGAAAGAGCGGGGGGAGGCGTGAAAAGTGGCTAAATACACAAGCGAAGACTATACCGAAGGCAGACTTCTCCCCAAAATGCTCGCTTTCGCGCTGCCCCTTATGGCTATAAATATCCTGCAGTCCCTTTACCAGTCGGCGGACCTTGCCGTCGTTGGCAGGTTCGGCGCGTCTTCCGCCGTATCGGTCGCGGCTATAGGCGCGACGGGGTCTATCATAAACGCGATAATCAATTTCTTCGGGGGGCTTTCGGTAGGCGCGGGGGTCGTCGCGGCTCAGGCGAAAGGCGCCCGCGACGATAAAGAGCTTTTTGAAACGGTACATACCGCGATACCCTTATCCCTTATCTGCGGCGTTTTTATTACCGTCTTTTGCCTGCTTGCGGCAAAGCTCATTCTCGCGTGGACGGGAACGCCCGACGATATAATCGACCTGTCGGCTTTGTATCTGCGTATATATTTCGCGGGCGCGCCGGCTTTTCTTGTCAGCGGTTTGGGCGGGTCGCTCCTGCGCGCCGTCGGCGACTATAAAAGACCGCTTTTCATAAGCGCCTGCGCGGGCGGCGCGAACGTCGCCTTAAATGTCCTTTTCGTCGTCGCCTTCAGAATGGACGTCGCGGGCGTCGCCGTCGCGACGCTTATTTCGTCTTACGCTTCCGCCGCGGCTATAGTCCTTACGCTGATGAAAAGGGAAGACACGGCGCGGCTTTTCATCGGCAGGATGAAAATATACGGCGCCGCGTTAAAGAAAATGCTAAAAATAGGCGTCCCGGCGGGGATACAGGGCTTTCTGCATTCCTTCTCAAACGTAATAATCCAGTCGTCAATAAACTCCTTCGGAAAGCTCGCGATAGCGGGCAACGCCGCTGCAGTGAGGATCGAGGCGTTGCTTTGGGTAGTGCATAACGCATTTACCGTGGCGGGCGTCAATTTTACGGCGCAGAACTTCGGCGCCCGAAAGTTCGACAGAATAAAGAAGACCGCGCTTTCGTGCATAGGATGTATCGTCGCAGAGAGCGCTTTGTTTTTCATTGTGACGAATCTTTTCGGAAGCGAGCTTCTCGGCATTTTCATAAAAGACTCTCCTGAGGCTGTAAAATGGGGGCTTATAAGACTTGCCGCCGTAACGTCCCTCTACGTGCTTGACGGCGTAAACGACTGCGCAAACGGGCTTTTGCGCGGGCTCGGCTACGCGACCGTGCCCATGGTGTCGGTGATATTCTTTATCTGTATTTTCAGGATAGGCTGGGTATATACCGTTTTCGCGGCGCACAGAACGTATGAAACGCTTATGCTCTGCCTTCCCGTCTCGTGGGCGCTCGGCACGGTGTTCGGGCTTACGGCGTTTATATTGGTCTTTAAACGGCTTAAAAAGAAAAGCGCGCTTCAGAACTGAATACTCTTAACGCCGCGGAGACCCGCGGCGTTATATATTATTATATAAAAAAGTATTATTAAAGGGTTGATTATGGTTTTTAAAAGAGGTATCATATAGGTGAACGGCGCAGAGGGGTGATACTAATGCCCGTAAACAGAACGGAAGATATGACGACGGGGCCGCTTTTCCCCAAAATAATACGTTTTGCAGTACCGCTCATGCTAACGAGCGTTCTGCAGCAGCTTTATAATACCGCCGACCTCGCGGTCGTCGGCAGATTCGGCTCTTACTTGTCTGTCGGCGCCGTCGGCGCGACGCAGTCTCTCGTCAATCTGATACTCACCTTCTTTATAGGCCTTTCGGTAGGCTCGGGCGTCGCGACGGCGCACGCGCGCGGCGCGGGCGACAGCGAACGCCTTCACAAAACGGTACATACTGCGATCCCGACGGCTATAATAAGCGGTCTTATTGTAACGCTCGTCGGGGTCCTTTTTTGCGGAAAATTCCTTGAAATGATGGGCACGCCCGAAAATATAATCGGGCTTTCCACGGTATATATGCGCATTTATCTCGGCGGCGCGGTCGCGCTTTTCGTGTATAATTTCGGCGCGTCTATTCTAAGAGCCGTCGGCGACACTAAGCGCCCGCTCATCTTTTCGCTTATTTCGGGCGCTTTGAACGTCTTTATGAACGTTATATTCGTAAAGTATTTTCATATGGACGTCGCGGGCGTCGCGCTGGCTACCGTTCTTGCCTGCGTCCTTTCGGCGACTCTCGTCGTTATCACGCTTATGCGGCGCGAAGACGCGTGCAGGCTTATTTTGAGCGAGATGAGGATATATAAGGAACAGCTCGTCAAGATAATGAAAATAGGCGTTCCGGCGGGCGTACAGAGCATTCTGTTTTCATTTTCAAACGTTATTATACAAAGCTCGGTAAACTCGCTCGGCGACGTCGTCGTCGCGGGGAACGCCGCGGCGATAAGCATCGAAAACATACTCTGGTTTATTAACAACGCCTTTACCCAGGCGGGCATGAACTTCGTCGGTCAGAACTACGGCGCGAAGAAATTCGACAGGATAGGAAAGACGGCGGTAATAGTGCTTTCCTGCATAGCCGTCGCGGGCGGGTTTTTCTCGGCGCTTTCGGTGCTGTTCGGCAGACAGATAATGTGGGTATATCTGAAAGACGCGGAAGAAGCCATAGCATACGGGCTTTTGCGTATAAAGTACGTTATCTCGCTCTATTTCTTCTGCGGGCTTATGGACGGCTCGGCGGGGCTTTCGAGGGGGCTCGGCTATTCTATAGTCCCGACGGTGATCACTCTTACCGGCGCGTGCCTTATGAGGATAGTGTGGGTATACACCGTTTTCAGAGTTTACCGCACGTATATAAGCCTCGTTATATCAATGCCGATTTCCTGGATAATAAGCTCGATAGCCGGAATAGCCGCGTTTATAATTATAAAAAGACACGTTGAAAGAAAGACGCTTTCGGGCGGGGCGGAAATATGTTAAGACGCGACGTTGATATGACGAACGGCCCTCTTCTGCCGAACGTACTGCGCTTTACTATTCCCATAATAATTACGAGCGTGCTGCAGCTGCTTTTCAACGCGGCGGATCTGGTCGTCGTCGGGCGGTTCGGCGGCAGCTCTTCCGTCGGCGCCGTAGGCGCGACGAGCTATCTTGTAAATCTTATAGTAAACTTTTTCATAGGTCTTGCGGTAGGCGCGGGCGTCGCGGCGGCGAACGCGCGCGGCGCGAACGACGGGGAAAGGCTTTTCAGAGTCGTGCATACGGGTCTGCCGACGGCTCTTATAGGCGGCGTTATCCTTACCTTCGTCGGCATATTCCTTTCAAAGCCGATACTCGGCTTAATGGGCACGCACGCAGACATAATAGACCTTTCCGCGCTTTATCTCAGGATATATTTCTTAGGCGCCACGTCGATACTCGTTTACAATTTCGGCGCGTCGATACTCAGAGCGGTGGGCGACAGCCGCCGTCCGCTCATTTTCCTTTCGGTGTCGGGCGTTTTAAATGTGCTTTTAAATCTCTTTTTCGTGATAGTGCTTAAAATGGACGTCGCGGGCGTCGCGCTTGCCACGACCATTTCGCAGACGCTTTCAGCGTCGCTCATAATCGCGGCTCTTATGAAAAGAGAGGACGCAAGCCGCCTTTTCCTCTCGAAAATGAAGATATACAAGGATCAGCTCGTATATATACTTAAAGTCGGTATGCCTGCGGGGCTGCAGGGGTGCCTTTTCTCTATTTCCAACGTGCTTATACAGTCCGCCGTGCACTCTTTTAATTCGGTGGCGGTCGTATCGGGCGGCGCCGCGGCTACGAGCATAGAGGGGTTCGTTTACGTCATTCAGAACAGCTTTGCGCAGACGGCGGTCAATTTCGTCGGTCAGAATATGGGCGCGCGCAAATACGACAGGGTAGGCAAGACCTTCCGCGTATGCCTTGCCTGCGCGACGGTCGCCGGGCTTTTCTTCGGCGTCGGCATCTATCTTCTCGGAAGACCGCTGCTCGGCGTCTATTTAAAGGATTCGCCCGAGGCGATAGAATACGGATTAATAAAGATGAGATGCATCTGTATGCCTTATTTCATCTGCGCATATATGGACGTCGCAACGGGCGTTCTGCGCGGTATGGGCAAGTCGTTTGCGCCTATGCTCATGACGGTCGTCGGCGCGTGTCTTTCGAGGATAGTCTGGATATATACCGTCTTTCAGATACATCACACGCTTTTATGGCTTTACGGGTTTTATCCGGTATCCTGGGCGCTTACCTTTTTCGCGGAGCTTATATTCTACCTGATCGTTAAGAAAAAGACCTTCGGGAAGGAGGTCATAGCAGGAAATGCCTAAAAGCAGAAGTCTGGATATGACGCAGGGCGCGCTTTTGCCCATGATAATAAGCTTTTCCGTTCCCCTTATACTTACAAACCTCCTTATGGCGTTTTTCCATATGGCGGACAGCTTCGTTATAGGCAGGTTCGGGCTTCCCGGCTCTATCGGCGCGGTCGGCGCGACTGGGTATCTTGTAAATCTTATCACGAATCTCTTTTTCGGAATATCTATGGGCGCGGGCGTTCTCACGGCGCGGTCGTTAGGTGAAAAGAACGAGCAAAAGGTAAGCGAAAGCGTCCACTGCGCCATGCCGGTAAGCATTATCTGCGGCGTCGTTTTAACGCTCGCGGGCGTTATTTTAAGCCGCGTTTTTCTTTTGTGGCTCAATACGCCGCCCGACATTTTGGACCGCTCGGCTTTGTATCTCAGAATATATTTTTTAGGTCAGCTCGCGAATATGGTCTACTGCTTTGCCGCGGCGATTCTCAGAGCCGCGGGCGAAAGCTCAAAGCCCCTGTTGTTTCTGACGCTGTCGGGCGCGCTTAACATACTTTTAAATCTTCTTTTTGTCATACCGCTTAAAATGGACGTCGCGGGGGTCGCTTGGGGCACGGCGATATCCAACCTGCTTTCCGCCTTTCTCGCGGTGCGCGAGCTTATGACGCGCGACGATATCATAAGATTCGACCCCGGTAAAATGAAGATACGCAAAAAGCCGCTTTTGTATATGCTTAAAATAGGCGTGCCGTCGGGTCTTAACGGCGCCATGTACAGCTTTTCAAACGTGATAATACAAAGCTCCATGAATTCTTTCGGAAGCGAGGCGCTTTCGGGCCTTACGGCGGCGCACAATATAGAAAAGTCTGTAAACGATATGGAAAACGCCTTCGTCCAGACCTCGATGAACTTCTGCGCGCAGAACGTCGGCGCGGGCGATTACGGAAGGGTCAGAAAGTCGGTGCTTTTGACCATGCTTTGCGCCGTCGCCGTCGGGCTCTTTTTCGGCGTGGGTTTATATCTCTTAGCGCCCGCGCTGTTGAAGGTTTATCTTAAAGACGCGACGCCCTATATGTTAGAGGTCGGCGTAACGAGAATGGCGTGGGTATGCAGGTTTTACGCCCTAATGGCGGTGCTCAACGTAATGATGGGCGCGCTGCGCGGAATAGGCGCGTCGACGACGAGCTTTGTCATTTCAATGATAGGCGCGTGCGGCGTGCGTATCTTGTGGAATTATACCGTATTTGAAAAGTATCATACGGTAAAAAGTCTGTTTACGGCGTTTCCGGTGTCGTGGGTGATAACGGCGGTCATAGAGATAGCCGCGTTCGCTGTTTTGCTGAAACGCGCCGAAAAGGGAAGGGAAACGGTGACGGTTTAAATGAAACGGACCAATATTGATATGACCGAGGGACCTTTGCTGCCTAAAATAATTACCTTTACCGTTCCGGTAATTTTGTCTCAGTTTTTGACCCTCGGCTTCAGCATCGCCGATATGGTCGTCGTCGGAAGGTTCGGATTGGTCGGATCGGTGGGCGCTATCGGTGCCACGAACACGATGATAAATCTTATTATCGTGCTTTTCCTCGGCA
>JAFSVO010000148.1 GCA_017444965.1 Clostridia bacterium
GGCGAAGAAAAACTCATCAACAACTGACCTGCGGGTATACACCGGAAAGACGCGAAAGCGTCTTTCCGGGTCTTTTAAAAAGGAGTTATTATGAGAAGCGATTCAATAAAAGATAAAATACAGAACGCGCCTCACCGCGCCCTTATGCGCGCCCTCGGCTTTACCAAAGAGGAAATGGAAAGACCTCTTATCGGCATAGTAAGCTCGTATAACGAGATAGTCCCGGGACATATGAATATCGACAAGATAGTCGACGCGGTCAAAACGGGCGTCGCGATGGCGGGCGGCACACCGATAGTCTTCCCGGCGATAGCCGTATGCGACGGCATAGCCATGGGGCATATCGGCATGAAGTACTCTTTAGTCACGCGCGACCTTATCGCCGACTCCACCGAGGCAATGGCTTTGGCGCACGCCTTCGACGCGCTCGTTATGGTACCGAACTGCGACAAGAACGTGCCGGGCCTTTTAATGGCGGCGGCGCGCATCAATATCCCGACTGTATTCGTCAGCGGCGGTCCCATGCTCGCGGGTCACATTGACGGCGCGAAGACTTCTCTTTCATCTATTTTCGAGGCCGTCGGCAAATATAACGCGGGCAAGATAGACGAAAAGAAGCTTGAAGAATACGAGTGCAATACCTGTCCGACCTGCGGCTCATGCTCGGGTATGTATACGGCGAACTCAATGAACTGCCTGACCGAGGCGCTCGGCATGGGGCTTCGCGGCAACGGCACCATCCCCGCCGTATATTCGCGCAGGCTGGCGCTTGCGAAGCACGCCGGCATGGCTGTAATGGAGCTTCTTAAAAAGGAGATAAAGCCGCGCGATATAATGACCGAAAAGGCGTTCAAAAACGCGCTCACGGTAGATATGGCGCTCGGCTGCTCTACGAACAGCATGCTTCATATCCCCGCCATAGCGCACGAGTGCGGCATAGAAATAAACCTCGACATAGCGAACGGCATCAGCGCGAAAACGCCTAACCTCTGCCACCTCGCCCCCGCGGGGCACGCCTATATGGAACAGCTCGACGCCGCGGGCGGCGTTTACGCCGTAATGAACGAGCTTAATAAAAAAGGTCTTATAGAGACCGACTGTATAACGGTAACAGGCAAAACGGTCGGCGAGAATATCAAGGATTGCGTAAACCTCGACCACGACATTATACGCCCGATAGAAGAGCCGTACAGCGAAACGGGCGGCATAGCCGTTCTTCGCGGCAATCTCGCGCCGGACGGAAGCGTCGTCAAACGCTCGGCGGTCGCTCCCAATATGCTCGCGCACGAAGGCCCCGCGAAAGTCTTTGACAGCGAAGAAGAAGCGCAGGCGGCGATAAACGCGGGCAAAATAAAGGCGGGCGACGTCGTCGTCATCCGTTACGAAGGTCCGCGCGGCGGCCCCGGCATGAGGGAAATGCTCAATCCTACCTCAGCCATTATGGGAATGGGCCTTGGCGAGAGCGTCGCGCTTATTACCGACGGCAGATTTTCGGGCGCGACCCGCGGCGCGTGCGTCGGCCACGTATCGCCCGAGGCGGCGAGCGGCGGCCCCATAGGCGTCGTGCGCGACGGCGATATAATAAGCATAGACATACCGGCGAATAAGATAGAGCTTAAGATACCCGAAGAAGAGCTGAAAGCGCGCCTTGCCTCATTTACCCCCAAGCAGAAGGAGCTTTCGGGCTATCTTAAAAGATACGCGGCGCTCGTTCGCAGCGGCGCGCAGGGAGCGACGCTCAACTGATGGACGGTTTAAAAGAAAAACTGTATTCTTTGACAGTTTTCCGCGACGTGCTGAAAGAAAACGTCACGAAAGCGTTTTTAAGCTTTCTTGAAGAGACGGAAGAAGACATGCGCATAAGCGCTTATTCCGATTTCGTGTCGCGCCTTTACGCCGAGGGGTACGACTGCTTAAGCCTTTACGTGCGCGACCTTGTTTTCAATAACGAAAACGTATTCGTAAAACTCAAAGGCGAAGGAAAGCCGGTGCCCGAAAGCGTTTCCGCGTCTGTTGAAAGGGAACTTGCCGTGCTTTCCGAATACGCGGCGTACAGGCCCCTTCCCGGGCTTTCCGGCTACAGATCCGAAAAGCTCGACCTTCCGGGGCTTTACCGTGAGCGCGCCGAAAACATCGGCAAATACGGCTACGGCATTTACGCGAAGTATCATATGTTTACCTTTAACGAGCAAAAGCAGATAGTCCCCGTAAAAAATCCCGACAAAACGACTTTTTCGGACCTTTGGGGCTACGAGCGCGAGCATAAGATAGTCGTAGACAATACAAAGGCCCTGCTTGCGGGAAAGCCCGCGGCGAACATACTGCTCACGGGCGACGCCGGCACGGGTAAATCTTCGACGGTCAAAGCCACCGTAAACGCGCTTTACGGCGAGGGACTGAGAGTTCTTGAAATAACCAAGGAACAGCTTAAGTACATTCCTATAATACTTGAAGAGCTCTGCGACAATCCCTTAAAGTTCATCATTTTTATCGACGACTTGTCTTTCGGCAGAGACGACGATAATTTAAGCGCCTTAAAAGCGGTGCTCGAGGGCTCTGTTTCGGCAAAAACGCCGAACGTCGTTATCTACGCCACAAGCAACCGCCGCCATATAGTAAAAGAGTCTTTTTCCGACCGCGACGGCGACGATATCCACAGAAACGACACGATCCAGGAGCTTATCTCTCTGTCCGACCGCTTCGGCATA
>JAFSVO010000149.1 GCA_017444965.1 Clostridia bacterium
AAGGTACTTGCCATAGACGAAGAGGGCCGTATCAATCTTTCTTTAAAAAAAGCCGAAGTCAAAGAAAACCCCGAACCTGTTAAGGAGCCTACCGCTCAGGACATTTTTGAAAGCAAACTGAAAGCCTTTATGCAAAGCAGTGAAAGCCGTATCTCCGACCTTAAACATCAGAACGACCGCAGAAGCGGCGCCAAAAGAAGAAAGTAAAAAGACAATACAATAAAAACAGACGCTTCGGCGTCTGCTTTTTTGTATTATTGTCTGTTAATTGAACAGAATAAGAAAACGGACGGTGATAATTTGAAAACGATAGGTATTTATGATACCGGGGACGGAATACTTACAGAACTTATAAAAGAAATAAAGCTTAAAGACTGTATTGCGGAAAAGGCGCTTTCGTCAAAAGAATACGACGTTCTCGTAATTAAAAGGCGCGATACGGACGAACTATGTAACGTTAAAGCGGAATACGCGGTTTTATTGCCGGACGTAAGCCTTAAAAAGCCGCTCGGGATCAAATATGCCATAAGCTGCGGAACCGGTGAAACAGATACTTTAACGCCTTCTTCCTTGCTTTCGCGCGGTGGCGTCGCGTCGTTGCGGCGAACGATCAAAACCGCTTACGGAAAAACGGTCGAGCCGTGTGAAATAGAACTCGGCTTCAAAGGCGAGCTGGATGACAAGCTTGCTGTAGCCGCGTTAAAACTCATTCTTTCCTGATTTGCAATAATTACCTGTAATAAAATGAGGTTTAGTTCAAAAAATAGTCGTGTAATCTTTTAAAGAAGGAGATATTACAATGGCTTACAGCAGCACTAAGTCCGGCATGAGCGCGCAGACCAAGCAGGCTCTTCATAACTTCAAAATGGAGACCGCCCGCGAAGTAGGCGTCAGCCTTAACGACGGATACAACGGCGAGCTTACCTCCAAGCAGGCGGGCTCGATCGGCGGCCAGATGGTCAAGAAGCTTATACAGCAGGCTGAAAACAACCTTAAGTAATAAGATATTGCCGTCTTATAAAGATACCCGGAAAAACTTTTCGTTTTTCCGGGTATCTGTTAAAATCTGAAATCACGTCTGTTTGAGGATCTTATTTGCTCAATATTCCGGGCGGCGATCTCTCTGACTTTGTCTTTAGGTATCTTTTTAAGCTCGCGCTCTATCATTTCATAACCTATCTTTTTGGTTTCCGGCGAGGCGTAATCTTCAAGGTATTCTGCAAGAGTCATAAGGGCGTTGGGGTGGCAGCAGTTAAGTATTTGTCCGCTCTTGCAAAGGCTCATAAAGCGGTCGCCGGTCCTTCCTTCGCGATAGCATGCGGTGCAGAAGGACGGAACGTGATCGTTTTCCATAAGCCAGCGAACGACCTCGTCAAGCGAGCGCTGATCGGATACGTCGAACTGCTCTGTGTCATGCGGACGTTCTTTTTCCGCGTATCCGCCGACCGACGTACGCGAGCCGCCGCTGACCTGAGAAACGCCGAGTCTTAAAAGCTTTTCGCGTACAGCCTGCGTTTCGCGCGTGGATATTATCATTCCCGTGTAAGGAACGGCAAGACGGATACAAGCAGTTATTTTGGCGAAGATCTCGTCCGATATACCGTTGTCGAACTCTTCCGGGTCGATATCGTCGGCTTTTTTGACGCGGGGAACGCTTATCGTGTGCGGACCTACGCCGTGAACCGCCTCAAGATGTTCGGCGTGCATAATAAGACCTGCGAACTCGTACTTATAAAGCTCGAGACCGAAAAGAACGCCGAGCCCCACGTCGTCTATTCCGCCCTCCATAGCTCTGTCCATAGCTTCGGTATGATAGTTGTAGTCGTGCTTCGGGCCTGTGGGATGCAGCCTTAAATAGCTTTCCTTATGATACGTTTCCTGGAAAAGGATATAAGTGCCTATTCCGGCTTCCTTAAGCTTTCTGTAGTTTTCTACGGTAGTCGCGGCGATATTGACGTTTACTCTGCGGATATCGCCGTTTTTATGGTGAACTCCGTATATTGTCTTTATGCAGTCAAGTATGTATTCTATAGGATTGTTTTTGGGGTCTTCGCCGGCTTCTATCGCAAGGCGCTTATGCCCCATATCCTGAAGGGCTATAACTTCGGCGCGAACCTCTTCCTGATTGAGCTTTTTACGCGGGATATGCTTGTTTTTAAGGTGATAGGGGCAGTAAAGACAGCCGTTCACACAGTAATTTGAAAGATATAACGGCGCAAAAATAACTATACGGTTGCCGTAGAAGGCAAGCTTTATCTCCTCGGCTATTTTATACATTTCCTCGATCTTTTCGGGGATATCGCATGCTAACAGAACCGAAGCCTCGCGGTGAGTAAGCCCGCTGCACACGCATCCCGTTTCGGTCTTCCGGGGACGCGCTTTTTGAAGTATGCTGTCTATAAGAGCGACGTTGTTTTTATTTTCCTCCGCGTATTTTAACGTTTCGCGTATCTCCTCATCGTTGATGAACTCGTCTGCACAAAGCGACTTAGGGTCGTAGATAGCCATAATAAACCTTCTTTCATAAAAAATGCCGTGCATAAGCACGGCAAGCGATCGTTTTTGATACCTTGCTTTCAGCGTCGTGCTTGTTATCAGGTACGATATTATTATAAATGTATTATGCATAAAAGTCAATCCCGTTTGTTTTTGACTTTTTGACCGCCGGGTGTTATAATAATTCCGGTATAGTTCGCTTTTGTTATCCGGGAGCTGATTATGAAAAAAAGAGCGCTTATCATAATAATATGTATTGCTGCGGCTTTGGCGGTCGCGGCTTTTGCCGCGGGTGAAAACGCAGACGGCTCGCTCGTTTCATTGTCTTATTTGAAAGAAATATTTACAGACGTTTTCACAAAGCAGGCGGAGGATTCCTTGACAAAGTTATCAGACGCGGCGCTTTCGCAGGCGGACTCTTCCGTTAACAGCTTTGCCGAGAACGCCGAAAAAAGGATAGGCGACGCCTATAAGGAAGCTATCTCCGCTAAAGTCGCGGAAATCGTTTTGAGCGACCCGTCGGCATACACTGGAAGCGGCGGGAAAACTACCGAACTTTCCTCGGGCGACAGAGTGATAGGATATACCGGCGGCGGAGTTACGCTTATTTCCGGAAGCGCGTCGGTTTGCGGCAACGGCAATGCAAGGCTTTTGGACACGTCCGACGGCACCGAGCATAAGCCGGGCGAAAGCGTTTCGCAGGGAAGGCTTTATATGGTGCTCGATAACGATAATTCAGGCGTGGAAATAACCTCCGATAAAGCGGAAGTCTTGATCAAGGACGGAAGTTACGTCGTAAAAGCGTATACGGCGGTTTATACCGAGCTTGCCGACAAACTGTTTGCCATGCAGCTTTTCAAGGGCACTAACAACGGATACGAGCTGAGGCGCGCGCCTACAAGGCAGGAAGCGCTGATCATGCTTATAAGGCTTTTGGGCGAAGAAAAGGAAGCCCTTGCTTTTGACGAGAATAATATGACGTTTAAAGACGTTACCGGTTGGACAGACGGCAGAAAATATATAGCTTACGGCGCGAATAAAATGTACACAAACGGCAGAAGCGCCGACGTGTTCGATCAGGGAAGCACGGCTGACGTTTATATGTATATCACTTTTGTTTTAAGAGCGTTAGGTTACAGTGACAAGGACGGAGATTTCGTGTGGAATTCGACGTCGACCGATCTTGCCGTAAAACTGAAACTGTTGACTCAGGAAGAATGCGCTTCCGTTATGAAAACGGGGCTCAGGCGCGATCACGTCGTTCTTATATCTTATAACGCGCTGAAAACAAATCTTAAGGGGACAGGCACAAGGCTTGCGGATAAGCTTATTGAGCGCGGCGCGATCACTCGCGAGCAGGCGAACGCCATAAACTGAAAAAATCACAGTAGCAAAAGAGGCGCTTCCTTAATAG
>JAFSVO010000150.1 GCA_017444965.1 Clostridia bacterium
TATGGATAACATAATCGTGTGCGCGCTTCATCAGCACACGTCGGGAAGACTGGGCGTCTGGCCGTGGACCGGCTCTATTGAAGACGAACATTACTTAGACGTGCTTCACAGAAAGTTCTGCGACGTCTGCCGCATGGCGATAGACGATATGAAGGAGGCCGTTCCCTCGACGGCAATACGCGAGACCGACGAGCCGGTCGCTTTTATAAGAAGGTACAAGATGAAGGACGGCTCGACGAAGACGAACCCCGGCTTTTTGAATCCCGATATAGATCACCCGATAGGCGAGGCGGACAACCGCGTCCGTCTTATAAGGTTCAAAAGAAAAGAGGGCGGCGACATTGCGCTCGTCAACTTCATGAACCACCCCGACTGCATAGGCGGGCTCAAGTTTTCGGCCGACTGGCCGGGCTTCGTGCGCCGCTTCGTCGAGGAAGATATCAAAGGCGCGCACTGCGTTTTCGTAAACGGCTGTCAGGGCGACACCAACCATTGGAACTCCGCAAAGCCCGAGCCGTTTGACGGCGGTCAGAGTTACAGGCAGAGCCGCGAGATAGGAAGAATCATAGCCGACGCGGTCGTCAAGACGTGGGACGATACCGAAGACCGCCCCGAGGGCAAAATGTTCGCCGAGGTAGAGATGGTAATGACTCCCTCTAACAGAAGCGACGCCGACAAGCGCGATTATTACGCGAAGATCGTCCGCGAATACGCCGAGGGCGTAAAGCATTCGGCGACGGTTTTGGGCAAGGCGCGCAGAGTACTGAATCTTGACAGAACTCCCATGGAGCTTAAAATACCGGTCACGGTGCAGGGCTTTTCGAATATTGCTTTCGTCGGCTTCGGCGGCGAGCCCTTCACGCAGTACGCGACCAATATGACAGCCGCGGCGCCCGGCACCTTCGTCGTGCCGATAGGCTTGTGCAACGGGCAGGAGGGGTACCTTCCCAACGCCGACGCTTTCGCCGAGGGCGGGTATGAAGCCGATTCGAGCAGATTTACCGAAAGTCTGCCCTCCGACCTTCAGGGCGCGGCGAAGAAGCTTTTTGAGAAATACGGCGTAAAATAAGGAGTTTTCAAATGCTTAAAGCGGGATTTGCGCGCGTCGATATAACGCCCCCTCTCGGAACTTATATGAACGGTTATTTCGAGGCGAGATATTCGAAGGGGATACTCGACCCCCTTTACCTGAACGCTCTGGCGTATACCGACGGCGAAAAAACGAACGTCTTGATCACCTGCGACGCGTGCAGCATAACGGCAAATCACGCCCAAGCGATAAGAAGGCTTATCGCGGAGGAAACGGGGATACCCGAAGCGGGGATATATATACATTCCCTGCACTCGCATACGGCTTTCGGGCTTAACAACATTCCGGGGAAAACGCCCTCGAAGCTTTATTACGATCATCTTTTGCGCAAGTTCGCCGACGCCGCGAAAATGGCGCTCGACGACCTCGACGACGCGGCGGCGTACACCGCGCGGAGGGAAACGCCCGAGCAGATCTCTTTTATAAGACGTTACCGTATGAAGGACGGCAGCGTTAAGACGAACCCCGGCTTTTTAAATCCCGACGTCAAAGAGCCGCTGGGACAAGCCGATAACACGGTGCGGCTCGTGCGCTTCAAAAGAAAGAGCTCGCCGGATATAGCTCTCGTTAATTTTCCGACTCATCCCGACACCGTGGGCGGCGAAAAGTATTCCGCCGACTGGCCGGGCTTTGTCAGAAGGTACGTCGAAGAGGATATAGGCGACGTGCGCTGTCTGGTGCTGAACGGCTGTCAGGGCGACGTCAACACGATAGACGTCCGCCTTCCCGGCGCGATGAAAGACGTTTCCGGCTATTACGACTACCGCGCCTGCCGCAGGATAGGCAGGATAATAGCCGACACGGTGCGCGATATATGGGAAACGGGCGAAAAGCATAAGGACGGAAAGGTGTTTTCCGCTTTCAAAAGCGTATCCGTCGCGGTAAACCGCGAGGGCATAGACAAATACGACGAGGCGGTCGCGCTTATAAACGATCACATTGAAAACGGAACGCCGGTAACGATGGAGGCCTACGGCAACGCGCGGCGCATAACCCGCGTTCGCGATCTGTCGGACAGGTTCGATATACCCGTATCGGCGCAGGGCTTTTCGGATATCGTCTTCGTCGGCTTCGGCGGCGAGCCCTTTTCCGAATACGCGTCCGATATGAGAAGGGCCTTTCCCGGCTCTTTTGTAGTGACCACCTGTTTAACGAACGGCGGCGAAGGGTATCTGCCCACGTCAAAGGCTTTTGCCGAGGGCGGTTACGAGGCGGCGATAAGCAAGTTTACCGCCTCTCTTCAAGGCGATCTTTCGGACGCGGCAAAGGAAATGCTTGATAATAACGAAATAAAGTGAGGGGTCTTTTATGTTGAAAGCCGGTTTTGCACGGGTAGATATAACGCCGCCGCTCGGCAGCGTTATAACGGGTTATTTCGAGGAAAGGCGTTCGAAGGGAATACTCGACCCTCTTTATTTGAACGCGCTCGCTTACGGCGACGGCGAAAAAACGAACGTTTTGATCACCTGCGACGCCACGAATCTCGCGGCGGGTTACTTAAACAAGGTGCGCGCGCTTATCGAGTCGGAAACGGGCGTTGACAAGGACGCTTTGTTTATCGGCGCCACGCACAGCCATACGGCGTTTTCCGTAAATACGATAGATCCCGAAAGAAACCCCGGAAGCGTATTTGAAGAAATGCTTTCCCGCAAGTTCGCAGACGCCGCGAAAATGGCGCTCGACGACCTCGACGACGCGGAAGCGTACACCGCGCAGAGGGAAACGCCCGAGCAGATATCCTTCGTAAGAAGATACGTTATGCGCGACGGCGGCATAAGGACGAACCCGGGCTACGGCAACCCCGACGTCCTGCGCCCGATATCCGACGCGGACAATACGGTGCGGCTCGTGCGCTTTAAAAGGGCGCATTCGCCCGACATAGCGCTCGTGGGCTTTCAGACGCACCCGGACGTCGTGGGCGGGGAAAAGTATTCCGCCGACTGGCCGGGCTTCGTGAGAAGGTACGTCGAAAAGGATATAGGCGGCGTGCGCTGCGTTCTTTTAAACGGCTGTCAGGGCGACGTGAACCATATAAACGTAAAAACGCCGTCCCTGCTTCCCGACGTGCCGAAGGGGTGCTACGATTACAGATACAGCAGACGCCTGGGCAGGATAATAGCCGACACGGTGCGCGACATATGGGAAACGGGCGAAAAGCGCCCGGACGGAAAGGTATTCTCGGCGGTGCGCGCGGTTTCCGTTCCCACGAACCGTTTTGGCGCGGAAAAATATGAAGAGGCAAAGGCGGTAATGCGCGACAACGTCGAAAACGGCGTGTGGTATTCCATGGAACGGCTCGGCGAGGCGAGAAGGATAATCCAGCTTTTCAACACGCCCGAAAGCATAAACGTACCGGTGTCCGTGCAGGGCTTTTCAGACGTTCTGTTCGTCGGCTTCGGCGGCGAGCCGTTCAGCAGGTACGCCACAGAAGTAAGGCGCGCTTTTCCGTCTTCCTTCGTGCTGACGGGGTGTCTTACGAACGGCGGCGAAGGATACCTTCCCACCGAGGAGGCCTTTGCCGAGGGCGGTTACGAGGCGCGCACCAGCAGGTTTACGAGCGCTCTCCCGCAGCTTATAAAAAACGAGACCTTTGATATGATAAAACGCTTCGGACTTAAATAAGGAGAAGGAAAAATGTTCAAGGCAGGATTTGCAAGAGTAGAGGTAACGCCCCCTTTGGGCACGTATATTCCCGGTTATTTCGAGAAAAGATGGTCGAACGGCATACTTGATCCGCTTTATTTAAACGCGCTGGCATATACCGACGGCGAAAAGACGAACGTCCTTATCGCCTGCGACCTTCTTTCGATAAAAATGAACGAGTCGGCTGAAATAAGAGAGCTTATAGCCAAAGAAACGGGCATAGACAAGGACGCCGTTTTCACCTGCGTTCTGCATCAGCACACGTCCTTCGCGTTAAGGCCCGACGATTTTTCGGTCCCGAGCCCGGAGTTCAGAAAGGTGCTTTCGCGTAAGTTCGTCGACGTTGCGAAAATGGCGATAGACGACCTGGACGACGCGGAAGCGTACACCGCGCAGAAGGAAACGCCCGAGCCCGTATCCTTCGTAAGGCGCTACGTCATGCGCGACGGCCGTATAGCCACCAACCCGGGTTACGGGAATCCCGATATCGTCCGTCCCGTGTCCGACGCGGACAACACGGTGCGCCTCGTGCGTTTTAAAAGGGCTCGTTCGTCCGATATAGCGTTGGTCAACTTTTCCACGCACCCCGACGTCGTGGGCGGCGAAAAGTATTCGGCGGACTGGCCCGGCTTCGTGAGAAATTACGTCGAGCGGGATATAGGCGACGTGCGCTGCATAGTGCTGAACGGCGCGCAGGGCGACGTGAACCATATAAACGTAAACACTCCGTCCCTTCTTCCCGACGTACCTTCGGGCTGTTACGATTACAGATACAGCCGACGTATGGGCAGGATAATAGCCGACACAGTGCGCGACATATGGGAAACGGGCGTTTTGCACCCCGAGGGCAGACTCTTTTCGGAGGTAAGGATCGTCGATACGCCCTCTAACCGCGAGGGCGCGGAAAAGCTTCCCGAGGCGCTCGCCCTTATAAAAGACCACGACGAAAACGGCACGTATTATACGATAGAACAGCTCGGCGCGGCGAAAAGGGTCATAAAGCTCGCGGCGACGCCCGAAACGGTGCAGGTGCCCGTATCGGCGCAGGGTTTTTCGGATATAGTCTTCGTCGGCTTCGGCGGCGAGCCCTTTACCGAATACGCCAACGAGATGAGAAGGGCGGCGCCCGGCTCGTTCGTCATAACGACCTGCATAACGAACGGCGGCGAGGGGTATCTCGCGACCGAGGCGGCGTTCTCGGAAGGCGGTTACGAGTCCAGGTCAAGCAGGTTCACGAGCCGTCTCCCCGGCGACCTGTGGGGCGCGGCAAAGGATATACTCAGGAAATACGACGTAAAGTGAGGTAATAACGATGGACAGAAAATTAAGAATGGCGGTAATAGGCGCCGGGACCATAGGCAAAAGCCATATGAGAGGCGTCCTCTTTAATTTTGAGACGGAGCTCACCGCGGTCTGCGACCCCGACGTGCAGAGAATAAACGAGGCGGCTCAAATGTACGCGATAGACAAAAGCCGCGTCTATTACGACTATAAGGAAATGCTTAAACGCGACGACATAGACGCCGTAATAGTCGCGTCGCCCGACCCCTTCCACGCGGAAGAGACGGTCGCGTGTTTGGAGAGCGGAAGAGACGTTCTCTGCGAAAAGCCCTTCGCGCTCACCCTTGAAGACTGCAAAAAGATGCTCGACGCCGAAAAGCGCACGGGCAGGCATATAATGGTAGGTCAGGTGTGCAGATACGCGCCGGGGTTCGTCAAGGCGAAGGAGCTTGTCGAATCGGGCATAATAGGCGACATTTTCTACGCCGAGACCGAGTACGCCCACGACTATTCCAAGATACCCGGCAAAACGGTGAACGGAAAGCCGCTCAACTGGCGTCAAAGCCCTCTGCGCCACGGCGTTTTAGGCGGCGGCTGCCACGCGCTCGACCTTATCCGCTGGATAGCCGGCAACCCGACCGAGGTCACGGCATACGCCAATAAAATGATGCTTAAAGATTGGCCGACCGACGATACCACCGTCTGCATAATGAAGTTCCCGAACGGCGCTATCGGCAGGACCTTCGTATCTATAGCCGTCAAGCGCGACTATACCATGAGAAGCTGCTTCTACGGCTCCAAGGGCACAATAATCTGCGACAACACAAGCTCTTACATCACCCTATACCGCACCGACCTTGAAGATAAAGGCCAGCCCTTCACGACTCCGATAATCGTCAACATCGAGCCCGAGTCCCACAATACCAAGGACGAGATCCACGAGTTCGCGACCCTTATTTTAGAGGGCAAGCCGCTCCGCATGACGGCTTACGAGGGCACCTGCACGGTTGCTCTGGCGCTCGCCGCGGTCGAAAGCTCGAAAACGGGCAAGGCTGTAAAGATAGACTATAATTTCTGATAAAAAGAGAGGAGAAAAAATGGACAAAAAACTTCGCATCGCCGTAATAAGCTGCGGCGCCATCGGCAGAAGCCACATAAGAGGCGTGCTTTTTAATTTCAATACCTCTCTTTCCGCAATATGCGACCCCGACGTTCAAAGGGTAAACGAAACGGCTGAAATGTACGCGATAGACAAAAGCCGCGTTTATACGGATTATAAGGAAATGCTTAAACGCGACGACATAGACGCCGTAATAGTCGCGTCGCCCGACCAGTTCCACGCGGAAGAGACTGTCGCGTGCCTTGAGAGCGGAAGAGACGTTCTTTGCGAAAAGCCCTTCGCGCTGAAGCTTTCGGACTGCAAAAAGATGCTCGACGCCGAAAAGCGCACGGGCAAGCGAATTATGGTAGGGCAGGCGGCAAGGTACGCGCCCGGCTTCGTTAAGGCAAAAGAGCTCGTTGAATCGGGCATAATAGGCGACATTTTCTACGCCGAGACCGAATACGCCCACGACTATTCCAAGATACCGGGGCAGAAGGTGAACGGAAAGGACTTCAACTGGAGGCTCGACCCCCTGCGCCATGGCGTTTTAGGCGGCGGCTGCCACGCGCTCGACCTTATCCGCTGGATAGCCGGCAACCCGACCGAGGTCACGGCATACGCGA
>JAFSVO010000151.1 GCA_017444965.1 Clostridia bacterium
GTTTTACCGCTGCCGGTCACGCCGTACAAAAGCGCGGCTTTAGGCGTACCGTCTATAAGCTTTGAAAGCTCTTCATACGCGTTCTGCTGTTCGGGGCTTAATAAAACCTCGTTTTTAACCTGCGCCGCTTTGATCTCGGGCCTTCTGTACGCTTCGGCTTTAAAAGCAGACAAAAAGCCCGCTTTCTCAAGATTTGCTATTAAAGAAGGACTTGCCCCGGTAAGATAACAAAGCTCTTTTTCAGGCATTTCTCCTTCTTCGTAAAGCCTTTTCAAGACGTCTTTTCTTCGCTCGCCCAATTTGCCGGAAGGTAAACGCTCTTCAATTTCTTCAAGATTTAACTTCGGCGATACCATTTTGATAAATTTATCCGACGTACTTTTGCCGAGCTTTTGCTCCGAAATAATAACGCCGTCTTTTTTCAGCTGTCTTAAATGCGCCTCCGCGTTATTAAAGTCGACCGCTTTATTTATCTCGGATAAAGTCAGCGGCTTGTCGGCGCTAAACAGAAGATTTACAAGAGAAGTCTTTATTTTGGAGTTCTCATATAACTTTAAAACGTCATTTAGGTCAATATCGCTCTTATAAAACGTTTCGGCTTTATCGCTCCAGACGCCGGGCGGCATAAGAGCGTTGGCGGCTTCGAATAACGTGCAAAGATATCTGTTTTTCAAAAAACGCGCTATCGCAATATCTTCATCTGACAAATACGCGCAGTCTTCATAAACCGTAAGCAAAGACTTTACCCCTTTTTCGGGTTCGGATCTTTCAAGTGAAAAGATAAAGCCTTCCGATTTTTTGTTACCTCTCCCGAAGGGCACGGCGACACGCATTCCGACCGCGGCTATATCTTCGTACCCGGCCGGTACGGTATAGTCGTAAAGCTTGTCAATACGAAGGATCGCCGCGGAAACAGCGACCTTTGCGATAAGCTTTTGCATTATTTATCTTCCGTTTCCACTACCGTGATCTTGTCCGACATAATATCGTCAAGCGCGAGTTTGACAGGCTTTTCTTCAAGAGATATATTGCATTCTTCTGCGTTAAGCGCGATATCTCTCGCTCTTTTTGCTGCGATATTCACAAGCATGTAACGGTTGTCGATGTGTGAAAGAAGCTCTTTCATTGAAGGGTTTAACATCATGGCATTATTCCTCCGATTTTCTGTTGTTTATAATAATTTTATTTATTTTGTCGGCAGCGTCCTGAACGATATCGTTAATTACCACAAAATCAAATCTGTCGGACGCCTCGCACTCTATACGCGCTTTATCAAGGCGCATCCGTATATGTTCTTCATCCTCGGTGCCTCTGGCGCGAAGTCTTTTTTCGAGTTCTTCAAGCGAAGGAGGAGAAAGAAAGATCAAAACCGCATCCGGAAACAGCCTTTTAATATTCATAGCGCCTTCAAGTTCTATTTCGAGAAGAGCGTCTTTTCCTTTTGCCAATGCCTCGTCGATAGGGTCTTTCGGCGTTCCGTAATAGTTCCCCGCGTACTGCGTATACTCCAAAAGCTTTCCGTTGCGGATCATTTCTTTAAAATCTTTTTTGGTTATGAAAAAATAGTTTTTACCGTCTGTCTCGCCTTCACGCGGCTTTCTCGTTGTTGCCGAAACCGAAAAAAACAATTCGTCAGTCTGCTCGAAAACCTTTGCGAGCACCGTTCCCTTACCCGCGCCGCTCGGACCCGTAATTACAAACAGCGTA
>JAFSVO010000152.1 GCA_017444965.1 Clostridia bacterium
CCTGGGACGCAAGTACTTTAAACGCGATCAATAAAGCGATCCTCGCGTCCGATATCGGTATCAATCCTCAGAACGACGGCAAGGTAATAAGGCTTATCTTCCCGCAGCTTACGGAGGAGCGCCGTATGGAACTTGTCAAGACGGTCAAAAAGACCTCTGAAGAATCCAAAGTAGCGATCAGAAACGTTCGCAGAGACGCCATGGATTCGTTCAAAAAGCTGCAAAAATCGTCCGAGATAACCGAAGACGACTTAAAGGATCTTGAAAAAGATATTCAGACTCTTACAGACAAGTACTGCAAAGAAGTCGACGACGAAGCGGCGAAAAAAGAAAAAGAGCTTATCGAGATCTGAAAAAAGTTTTAATACCGGTTTTAAGCGGCACTTTTAAAGTGCCGCTTGCCATAACGGAGATAATATGAAAAAACTCTTTAAAAGAGACAAAAGTGAACTTGATTTGAATAATCTTCCTCAGCACGTCGCAATAATTATGGACGGCAACGGAAGATGGGCGCAAAAGCGCGGTCTTATGCGTTCTGCGGGCCATCTGCAGGGAAGCAACAGATTCAGATCTGCCGCAAAGTATTTTCAGCGTATAGGTATTAAGTATTTTACCGTTTACGCCTTTTCTACCGACAACTGGAAAAGGCCTAAAGAAGAAGTGGACGGTATTTTCGAGCTTTTGGAAAAATACCTTTACGAATCGATAGACGATATGAAAAGCGACAATATCGTTTTGAACTTTTGGGGCGACCTCTCAAGGCTTTCGCCTAAGCTTTTAAAGCTGATAGGTGAGACGGACGAGCTCTCTTTAAAAAACGACGGAATGCACGTTAACGTGTGTTTGAATTACGGCGGAAGGGCTGAAATACTCCGCGCCGCGAAGAGCTTTGCCGCCGACTGCCGCGAAGGAAAACTAACACCCGACGCCCTTACGGAAGAGGAGTTTGAAAGCCGTCTGTATTCGGCGAACACACCTCCGCCCGATCTGCTGATAAGACCCGGCGGAGAAACGCGTATATCAAACTTTTTACTTTGGCAGCTCGCTTACACGGAAATGGTTTTTACCGACGTTTTATGGCCCGATCTTACAGACGACAAGCTTGAAAAAATACTTATCGACTATCAGCACAGAAACCGCAGATACGGAGGAATATAATGAAAACACGCGTTATTACCGCGGCAGTTGCAATCACCGCGTTCATACTAATACTTTTCTTTCTTCCGCCGTTGGCTCTTGAAATCGTACTAAGCGTTTTTTGCTTTGTCGGCGCGTATGAAGTTCTGGCGACGTGCAAAGCGGTCGACAAAAAGACTCCGTTTTTGTATATTTCCTGTCTTACCGCTTTTGCGGTTCCTTGGGTGTCACTCAAGCTTGACCCCGTCTACCTTTACGCGCTTTCCTGGCTCTATATGGTCGTTGCGTTTTTCTTTGCAGTAAAAGACAGGGAAAGGATAAACTTCTCCGCTGTAGCAAAGGGCTTTTTCGTTTCTCTTTTAACGCCTTTTATGTTTACGTCCGTCGCACGTATCTTTGAATCGGAATTCGGAAAGTATATCATTCTTTTGCCGTGGATATGCGTTTGGTTCTGCGACAGCGGCGCATTGTTTGTAGGAAAAGCTTTCGGCAAGAAGAAACTTGCTCCCAACGTAAGCCCCAATAAAACAGTTGCAGGGTTTATAGGCGGTCTGTGCGGCGGCGTTTTGGCCGCGTTTCTCTACGTTATCGTCCTTAAACGCTTCTTTGACGTTTCTTTGAATATGATCCCTGCGCTGATCTTCGGCGCGGTCGGCACTACTGCGGGACAGCTCGGCGACCTTGCTTTTTCTCTTATCAAAAGGGAAGCCGGGATAAAAGATTACGGAAAGCTTTTCCCGGGGCACGGCGGGGTTTACGACCGTTTCGACAGCATAATTTTCGCCGCGTCATTCTTTGAACTTCTTTGCCTGAATTTTTATAGGATCATCTGAGGAGTAATAATGAAAAGTATCGGCATAATCGGCTCTACCGGCTCTATCGGAGTACAGGCTCTCGACGTTATAAAAAATCGCGGCTATTCCGTAAAAGCTTTAGCCGCGAATAATAACGCTGAAATACTTGAAGAACAAATACGCGTCTTCAAACCTGATATCGCCGCGCTTTACGATGAAAAAGCGGCAAAAGATCTTAAGCTGAGAGTCGCCGATACAAGCACGAATGTATCGGCCGGTGAAAGCGGCGTTTTAGAAGCCGCGTCTTTAAAAGTCGATATACTTTTAAACAGCGTTGTAGGAATAGCAGGTCTTAAACCTACGCTTGCCGCGCTTGAAGCAGGCAACACTCTTGCTCTTGCCAATAAAGAATCGTTAGTTTGTGCCGGCGACATTGTTATGAAGCTTGCCAAAGACAAAAACCTTGCCGTATTACCCGTAGATTCCGAACATTCGGCGGTATTTCAGGCGCTTGGAACGCATAAAATAAACGAGGTCGAAAAAATAATACTTACTGCATCCGGCGGTCCTTTTTATTTTTCGGATGAAAAAGAGCTGCCTTTTGTTACCCCCGAAGACGCTCTTAAGCACCCGAGCTGGAAGATGGGTAAAAAAATAACCATTGACTGCGCTACAATGATGAACAAGGGATTTGAACTAATCGAAGCGAAGTTTTTGTTCGGCGCTGATATTTCTCAGTTGACCTACGTTATTCACAGAGAAAGCCTTGTGCATTCGCTCGTCAAATTTAAAGATAAATCTATTGTCGCGCAGATTTCTCCGCCCGATATGCGGCTTCCTATCGTATACGCTCTCGACTATCCCGTAAGGCACAGAACAGATCTTGCCGATTTTGACTTTTTCAATTCGAAAATATCGTTTCTGCCCCCGCGTGAAGACGTATTCAAAGCGCCTTCGATTTGCCTTGAGGCGCTTAAGCGCGGCGGGACGTTAGGCGCCGTGATAAACGGCGCGAACGAAGCCGCGGTAAAGCTTTTCCTCGAAAAAAAGATACGGTTTACAGATATTACAGAGCTTGTTTCAGACGCTCTTTCAGAAATAAAGAACAAACCCGCAAATAACCCGTCCGACGTCTTTGAAGCGGACGCCGAAGCCAGACGTTACATTTTCGATAAGGTGGTTCGTTGATGTCTCTCATACTCGTAATAATACTTTTCGGGCTTATGATCCTTGTTCATGAACTCGGTCATTTTTTAACGGCAAAAATGTGCGGAGTTTGCGTCGAACAATTAAGCGTCGGTTTCGGTCCGGCTCTATTTAAAAAGAATTATAAAGGCACAGTTTACGCCTTACGCGCCATCCCTTTAGGAGGCGCCGTTATACTGAAAGGCGAAAGCGGTGAAGACGAGCTCTTAGTCGGAAAAACTGACAGTTCGGGCGAAAAGACAAAAGAGCTTTCATACTATGACGTCAGTCCTTTTAAAAAGATCTTGATCTGCCTGTCGGGTCCTTTTATGAACTTTCTTTCAGCGGTTTTGATCCTGATCATACTTTTTATACCCGTTTCGCGCGTTTATTCGACAAGGATAGATTCGTTTATAGACGGCTTTGCGTTTGAAGGAGAAAACGGTTTTTTAAAAGGTGACAGGATAGTTTCGGTCAACGGTTTTCATATTTACGTTTACGGCGACCTTGTAACGGCTCTTTCACTAGGCGAGGGAAGCGATTTTGACTTTAAACTTGAAAGATACGGTAAAACTGTAACACTTCGCGATATTCCTCTTAAAAGAAATCTTACAGACACAGACGATCCCGGTAATCTTAAATACGGTTTTATTTTCAAAGTTGACTCGCTCAGTTTTTTCGGAAAGATAGGATACGCTCTTAAAAACGCGGCTTCTTTTATTCAGTCCGCTTTTAAGAGTTTCGAACTATTGTTCACCGGAAAAGCGAAGGCCTCAGACGTGATGGGTACCGTCGGGATAGCGTCAGAAATGACAAAGCGCGCCAAAACCTCTTCTGAAGAGCTATGGTATTTCGTTGCGTTTATTTCATCAAATCTTACCGTCATCAACCTGCTGCCCATACCCGGTCTTGACGGCGGCAAGATCATTTTTTCGGTTATCGAAGCCGCCGCGCGGAAAAAGCTCGATCCTAAATATGAAAACTATTTTTCATACGCCGGGCTCGCGCTTATCCTTATCTTATTCATTTTCATAACATACAACGATATTGCGAGGCTTATATCATGAAAAAGACAAAGACGATCAAAGTCGGAGACGTTCTTATCGGCGGGGGAACCACGGTTAAGATACAGTCTATGTGCAACACGGACACGTCCGACGTTTGCGGTACGGTTTTGCAGATAAACGCGCTTGCCGACGAGGGCTGCGATATAGTCCGCGTTGCCGTACCCGATGAAAAAGCCGCCGCCGCTATCGCGGACATTAAAAAAGAAATATCAATCCCCCTGGTCGCGGATATTCATTTCGACTACAGGCTTGCGCTAGCCGCGGCAAAATCGGGCGCGGACAAAATAAGAATAAATCCGGGGAATTTAGGCGATCACTTAAAGGACGTTGCCGATATATGCAAAGAACTGAAAATCCCCATTCGCGTCGGAGTAAATTCGGGCTCGCTTGAAAAAAACGTCCTCAAAAAGTTCGGAAACACACCCGAAGCGCTTGCCGAAAGCGCTCTTATAAACGCCGACAAGTTGTGCGCGCTCGGCTTTTCCGATATATGTCTTTCGCTTAAATCATCCAACGTCTTTAACACTGTAAAAGCGTACAGAATAGTAAGCGAAAAAAGCGATTTTCCTCTTCACGTCGGCGTGACCGAAGCGGGGAGCGCGGAAATGGGAACTATTAAATCGGCTGCCGCGATAGGAGCGTTACTTACCGACGGAATAGGCGACACTGTAAGAGTATCTTTGACCGACGACCCCGTGCTCGAAGTGCGCGCCGCGAAGAAAATACTTAAAGCGCTTGATTTAAATACGTGCGGCGTAAATATTATTTCATGTCCCACTTGCGGAAGGACAAAAGTCGATCTTATATCACTTGCGCGCGATATCGAGGAAAGACTTAAAAACGTAAAATCAAAGCTGACCGTCGCCGTCATGGGCTGCGCCGTGA
>JAFSVO010000153.1 GCA_017444965.1 Clostridia bacterium
AAAGAGACCTCTTTGTGGGGAGGAGCGCCCGGCGGCGATGTGGAACGAGATAGTCGAAAGAGACGGGAACCGGTTTAAGAGGTTTGAATACATAGGCGAAGAATAGGGCGCACCCAACGCGCCCTGCGGGCGCGCGCGGCGAGTGCCGCGTACCGCGAAGGGCGAATTCATTTCGCCCGAAAGCGTATTTAATTTGCAGAGGGGTCCCCAAAAAGAGATTTCTTTTTGGGGAGGTGCGCCCGGCGGCGATGTGGAATGAGATAGTGGAAAGAGACGGAAAACAATTTAAGAGGTTTGAGTATATAGGCGAAGAATAGGGCGCATAGCGCCGCAGCTAAATTGAAAACCTGCGGTTTTCAGCTAAATTATGAGTTTACACTCATAGCTAAATTGCGGGCTTTGCCCGCAGCTGAATTAAATTCGCGCATAGCTCGGCGAAGCCGAATTTAGCTGACCGAAGGTCAATTTAGCTGACGGAACGTCATTTTAGCTCGCCGTCAGGCGAATTTAGCTATGCCGCGCTTTGAGGCGCGGCATAATAAGGAGCAAGCATGCAGACAGTCATATTAAAAAAGAATGAGGAAAAGCGTATACTCGCGGGGCATCCGTGGGTATACGCGAACGAAGTGCAAAAAATAGAGGGCGAGGGCAAAAACGGCGACCTATGCGAAGTTCGCGCAAGCGACGGGCGCTTTCTGGGCAAGGGGTACATAAACCACCTGTCCAAAATACTCGTGCGCGTTATGATAAGGCGCGAAGAGGAAAGCGACGGGCGGGAGTTTTTCGAAGAGAGGATACGCGCCGCGAAGGCCCTGCGCGAAACTTTGGGATACGACGACTGCTATCGCGCCGTTTTTTCCGAAGCCGACGGGCTGCCCGGGCTTATCGTCGACAAGTATCACGACCTTTTATGCGCGCAGTTACTTACCCTCGGCATGGACAAGCGGAAAGACCTTATCTGCGGCGTATTAAAAGACGTCTTTTCGCCGCGCGGCATATACGAGCGAAGCGATACGGACGCGAGGGCGAAAGAGGGCTTAAAGCAGGTAAAGGGCGCGCTTTGGGGCGACTTTGAGCCGCGCGTCACCGTGCGCGAAAACGGGCTTTTAATGCGCGTCGACCTTGAAAACGGGCAGAAGACGGGCTACTTTTTAGACCAGAAGGAAAACAGGCTCGCCCTGCGAAGATACTGTAAAAACGCCGAAAGCGTTTTAGACTGCTTTTGCAACTCGGGCGGGTTTTCCTTAAACGCGGCGGCAGCGGGCGCGAAGCGGGTCTTGGCGGTGGATATATCCGAAAAAGCTTTGTCCGACGTGCGCGAAAACGCGGCGCAAAACGGCTTTACGAATATAGAAACGCTCAAAGGGGACGTGTTTGAGGTACTGCGGCGTTTTGGGCGCGAGGGAAAGACCTTCGATACGGTGGTTTTAGACCCGCCGGCGTTCTGCAAGAGCGCCGCCGAAGCGCGTGACGCCTACCGCGGATACAGGGAAATAAACGTATCGGGCATGAAGCTTACGCGCCCGGGCGGGTTTCTGGCGACGGCGTCCTGTTCCCACTATATGAGCGCGCAGAACTTTGAAAAAATGCTCCTCGAGGCGGCGCGCGACGCGGGCAGGCAGGCGCGTGTCATGGAGATCAAAACTCAGGCGCCCGACCACGCGGCGCAGATGTCCGAGCAGGAGACGGCGTATCTTAAATTTTACGTTTTGCAGGTGATATGATGAAAGTGCTTTTCGGAGACGCGCGGCAGCTGCGCGGAAATCTTCACACACACACGACCCGCTCGGACGGGCGGCTTTCGCTCGAGGAGTGCTGTGAGGCCTATAAAAATCTGGGCTACGACTTTATATGCGTGACCGACCACAGGGTCTATTTCGAGGGCGGAAACGTCGGCGGGCTTTTAGTCCTTCCGGGCGAAGAGTTTATGTATATGGACAAAGAGCGCAGAACGGCGTACCATATAGTCGGAATAGATTTTAACGAGGATTTTTACACAGACGGGCAGACCCTGCCGCAGAACGTAGCGGACGGGATACTTAAGCGCGGGGGGATAGCCGTTATGGGGCACCCGGCGTGGTCGCTCATGTCGCGCGAAGATATTCTTGAAGTGCGCGGCATATCGGCTCTCGAGGTTTACAGCGGCGTGTCGGAAGAGTACACGGCGCGCGGCGACTCGACCGAGATAGCCGACCTTTTAGCCGCGCGCGGCGCGCGATACGGGCTTTTGGGCGTCGACGACATGCACTTTAACAAACGCGACCTTGCGCGGGCGTTCATTATGTTAAACGCGGAAGGGCCGACGCGCGAAAACGTGCGGCGGGCTTTAGACGCGCGCGAATACTACGCGAGCGAGGGGCCGCTCATCAAAAGGCTTATTTGCGGCGGCGGCAGAGTCGAAATAGAAACGACGCCCGTAAAGCGCATCTGCTTTATGAGCGACAGGTGGTATGAAAAAACGCGCGTGAATTATTCCGAAGCGGGGGACCTTACGCGCGCCGAATATACCCTTCACACCGACGATACGTGGCTTCGTATTGAGGGCATGGATCTGCGCGGCAGAAAGTTTACGACGAATTATTATTTAAACGACAACGGAGAACTTGTATAATTGCAGCCTTGCGGCTGCGTGAATCGAAAATCTGAGATTTTCATGAATTGCGCCGGGCGCGCATGAATTGAAAGTCATCGACTTTCATGAATTGCAGATCGCAGATCTGCATTAAGGTATGAAGCTGCGCTTCAATAATAAGCGCCCTGCGGGCTGCAGCCCTTCAGTCACGGCGAAGCCGTGACAGCTCCCCCTGCACGGGGGAGCCGACAGCGCCCTGCGGGCTACAACCCATCAGAGCGGCACGATCAGGGGATCTCTCGCTGCGGACGCGCCTATAAATAAATGCGGCTTTGCCGCATACCGAAATGAACGGCAGAGCCGTTCGATTCATGCAAGGCAGAGCCTTGCAATTCACGACGTAGTCAATTCATGAAATGCAAACGCATTTCAATTCATTTTAAAAAGGAGTGATATAGATGATAAAGATCTCTGTTCCCGACATGATGTGCGAAAAATGCGCCGCGAGGATAGAAAAAGCGGTCGCGAAAACGAAGGTGGATTTTTCCGTTTCGCTCGCGGACAAGGCGGTATTTATAGACGGCTGTGAAAAGTGCGCCGCGAAAGCCGCCGCCGCTATCAAAGACGCGGGCTACACACCCGCGGTCGAGGCGTAAATAACGGAAATGACGTATGCACGGTAAGCCGGGGAATATGCCCGGTTTACCGTCTTTCCCGACCGATAAACCCTTCTTAAGGAGAAAGATATGGAACGGAAAAGACTGTATGAGATAATCGAAAGATCGGAGGATAACGACAAGGCGAGCGCCGCTTACGATCTGTTTATGATACTCGTCATAATCGTAAGCCTTGTGCCGCTCGCCTTCAAAAACGAAAACGCCGTATTTAAAGCCTTTGACAAGGTTTCGGTCGTCATTTTTATCATAGACTATATCCTCAGATGGGCGACCGCAGATTTTAAGTTCGGCAAAAAAGGGGCGCTTTCTTTTTTAAGATACCCGTTTTCTTTTATGGCGATCATCGATCTTGTTTCGATACTGCCGTCGCTGAGCGTGATAAGTCAGGGCTTCAAGCTGCTGCGCGTCTTGAGGATGATCCGCGCGGCGAGAGTAGTACGCGTTTTTAAAGTGATCAGGTATTCAAAAAGCTTTGAGATAATAGGCAACGTTCTGCGTTCGTCAAAGGAGTCGCTCAGTGCAGTGTGCGCGCTCGCCGCCGGATACATACTCGTTTCGGCGCTGGTAGTATTTAACGTAGAGCCGGATTCCTTCGACACCTTTTTCGACGCGGTATACTGGGCGACCGTCTCGCTTACCACCGTCGGCTACGGCGATATTTACCCCGTTTCTACGCTTGGAAGGATATTCACGATGATATCGTCGGTTTTCGGGATAGCGATAGTCGCGCTTCCCGCAGGCATTATCACCGCGGGATATATGAACGAGCTGAATAAAAACAAAAACGCGGAAACGGAAGAAAGCGAAGAGGAAAAGAAGAGCGAATAAGCGCTTTGGTGAAAAAGTATAATAAAAAGAGCCCGAGGGCTCTTTTTTATTATTATCAAAGCGTTTATTTGCGAGGCGGCTCGGCCGCGACGGCGGCGAAGGCGGTGTCTTTGTCGTGGGTTATCGAGAGGGAAAAGGAAACGGCGGGGTATTTTTTCAGAGCGCCGCCGCGAAGGGTTATATAAGGCGCGCCTTTTTCGTCGTGGTTTATCTCGATATCCTTCGGCAAAAGCCCGTAAAAGCCCTCGCCTAAAGCCTTGGCGCACGCTTCCTTGGCGCACCATATACCCGCCGCGCGGGAGGGCTTGCCGTCTATATACGAAAGCTCCGCTTCCGTAAAAACGCCGCTTTTAAAGCTCTCTTTTTTCAAAAGAGCATCAAAGCGGCTTATTTTTTCCATATCGACGCCTATGCGCATCATAATTTAAGGTCTTCCTCCGAAACGGCGCGGGGCGCGACGGCGGGCGCGGGCGTGCGGCGCAGGGGATCGTAGCGGAAAGAGCGGCACTTGCCGTCGGGCGTGACGGGGCCGTGCTTATCGCACAGTATCCCGGTTTTGCCTATCGGCGAGCCGTGGGCGCAGTATTCGCAGCACTTTTTTATATCCTTCGAAAAAAGCACGATATCACCTCTTTTTTCTATTATACGACTTTTTTTTCGCGCTTTCAAGTCATTTTAAAACGAAAAGCAAAAGCCGCGCGAAAAGAACGCCGAACGCCGCGTGAAGAGCTTTTCCCGCAAAGTAAAGGCGGGGCGACAGGCGAGAGCGCAGAATGGGGGAAAGCGCCTGCAAATGCACCGAAAAACCGCCGAAGCCGACGACCGCCGCCGCGGCGCATATTTTCGCGGCTTCGCTTTCGGTCGACAGCGCAGACAGGGCGTAAACGCCGTTCGTCATTTCCAAAACGCCGCGGGCGAGAGCGTCGGAGAGCGGGCGGGATACGCCGAAAAGCGAGAGAGGAAGATAAAGGGCGCGGGACAAAAGCCCGAGCGCGTTTGACGCTTTAAGCGCCGCGGATACGCAGAAGAAAAAGACGACGCAGGCGCAGACAGACGCCGTTTGAGAGACGCCCGAGGCGAGGGCGGAGGAAAGCGCCGCGCCGAAGGGCTGAGGCGGCGGGAAGGAAAGAGGGGCGGCGGGCGCTTTCGGCGCGCTCTTTTTGGAAAACGCCGCGGACAGGGCGCCCAAAACGAGCGCTGCGCCGAGGTGGGATAAAAGCAGTACGGCGCCGGTATTTTTCCCGCCGAAAAGGGCGGGGCAGACGGCGAGGGTGAAGGCGGCGCCGCAGTTAGAGCAGAAGAAAAGCGCGCGCCCGGCTTCCCTTTTCGTGCAGAGCCCCGCGTCGTAAAGGGCGCAGACCGACGCCGCGCCGACGGGGTACCCGCCCAAAGCGCCGAGTATAAACGGCACGGCGCACGCGCCGGGAAGCCCGAAAAAGCCGCGCTTCGTCTTTGAAAAAAGGCGCGAAAGGTCGGAAGCCAGCCCCGCGTTTAAAAGAAAAGCCGACAGCACGAAAAAGGGGAAAAGGGCGGGGATAAGCGTTTTGGCGCAAAGCGCCGCGCCCTCGCCCGCCGCCTGCGCGCATTCGCTTCTGTAAAGCAGAAGCGCCGCCGCGAAAAGCGCCGCCGGGATATAGAAAAAAAGCCGTCTTGTCATTTTACGCGACCCTTCCCGAATATAGTTTTTCGTGGAATATATATTCACGGAAGCGGAGTGACTATGATATGAAGTTAACGGAGCGCGTTTACAACGCCGCCTTTTCACCGGGCGACAGGGAAGAGGCGCTTTTGCGCGGGTTTATATGCGTCGGCACCGCAGGCGACCGCGGCGTTTTCGTCGAGGGGCACCGCGGTATAAGCGCCTTCTCAAATACCGAAATAGCCTTTTCGGGCAAGGGGTTTTCGCTGAGAGTCGCGGGAAAGGGGCTTTTCCTTCGCGCGCTGTCGCGGGAAAAAGCCATGGTCTCGGGCGAAATTTGCGCCCTTTATTTCGAGAGGAATGAGCCGTGAAGGGAGTGAAAGTCTTTCTTTCGGGCGACGTTCCGCGCCTCCTTCGGAAAAGCGCGGACAGAGGCGTCTGCCTTTACGGCGTTCGCGAAACGGACGGGGGCGCCGAGTTCCGCTGCGCGAGAAAGGACGTGTTCACGCTTATGCGGGCGCGGCGGTCGTGCGGATGTACGCTTTATTTTCAAAAAGAGCGAGGGCTTTTTCATTTCGCGGGGAAAATACTTAAGAAAAGGCCCGTTCTGCCAAGCATTTTCATTCTGCTCCTTTCAGCCCTTTTTATCTCGGGCGCGTTTTACCAAAGCGTGGAGGTCGACGGGTGCGTAAAAACCGACGAAAAAAGCTTTCGCGAGGCGCTTTCGGACGCGGGCGTGCGCCCCGGCGCGCCTATAAAAAGCGTGAGGGTGCAGAAGGTCAGAGCCGCCGTGATGCCGCTTTTCCCGACGGTCGCGTATTTCACGCTGAACGCGGAGGGGACGCGGGCGCGCGTCACGGTCTACGAGCGAAGAGAGGCGCCCCCTCCCGAAAGAGACGCGCCGTGCGACGTTATATCGGGCCTTACGGGGGTCGTATGCGCCGTGCGCGTTAAACGCGGAGAGGCGCAGGTGTCGGTCGGGCAGACGGTCGAGCGGGGCGATATTATCGCCACGGGGCGCGTCGTTTACAAGACGGGGGAAACAGAGCTTCTGCCCGCCTCGGCTGAGATAGACGTGCGGACGTGGAGCGTTCTGCGCGGGCTTCTGCCGGCGGAGTATACTTCCTTTGAAAGAACGGGCAGGAGTAGATGCGCGTATTCGCTTATTTTATTCGGCAAAAGAATATCTTTATTTCCGATTGAAAGTTGCGTATATAAGTGGTATCATAAAAAAGAGGAAGTTTACGCGCTGACGCTCGGCAAAAACGCCGCCCTGCCGGTAAGCCTTTCAAAAGAGACGTATTTTGAGACCGCGCCGCGAAAAAAGCGCGTATCGAAAGACGCGGCGAAGGAGATATTAAAAGCTTCCCTTTCGGCGAGAAGTTACGCCGCCGCGCCCGACGCCGAGACGCTTAACACGGGCTTTTACGTGCTTTCGCGCAGGGGCGTTTACGAGGGCGTTTTCACGGCTGAGCGGCTTGAAACTACGGGAATACAGACGGAGATGAAGGAAATTGGAACAGATAATAAACGTTGAAAGAATAGACGACTTAGCAGGCCTTTTCGGCATGCTCGACGGAAACGTCGCCGCCATAAGCCGCGAGTACGGGGTAGTTATAACTAACCGCGACTCGCAGATAAAGATCTCGGGCGACGCGGAAAACGTTTTACGCGCGCGAGAGACTGTAGACGCGCTTTTAAAGCTGCTCGAGCGCGGGGAAGAGATAGACTCGCAGCGGCTTTCCTACGTTATGTCCATGGTGCGCGACGGGCAGACCTCTAACCTTGAGATGCTCGGGCGGGACGTTATATGCGTTACCATGCGCGGCAGGCCCGTAAAAGCCAAGACGGCGGGCCAGCAGAAGTACGTCGAGGCGGTGCAGAAAAACGCTATTACGCTCGGCATAGGCCCCGCCGGCACGGGCAAAACGTACCTTGCCGTCGCCTGCGCCGTCGCGGAATTCCGCCGCAAGACGGTAAACCGCATAATCCTGACACGACCCGCGGTCGAGGCGGGCGAGAAGCTCGGCTTTCTTCCGGGCGACCTTCACAATAAAGTAGACCCCTATCTGCGCCCCCTTTACGACGCCCTTTTCGAGATGATGGGCGCCGAGGCGTTCCAGAGATATTCCGAGCGGGGGAACATAGAGGTCGCGCCGCTCGCGTACATGCGCGGCAGAACGCTCGACGACGCCTTTATAATACTTGACGAGGCGCAGAACACGACGAGCGAGCAGATGAAAATGTTCCTTACCCGAATGGGTCAGGGCTCTAAAATGGTCATTACTGGCGACATCACGCAGATAGACCTGCCCGACGGCAAGAAAAGCGGCCTGCGCGAGGCGATGAGCGTTTTACGCGGGATAGACGATATCGCGATCTGTATGCTTGATTATAATGACGTCGTGCGGCACGAGCTGGTGTCGCGCATCATCCGCGCGTATGAAGAAAGAAGGAAGACGAAAAATGCCAAAGCTTAAGGTCGCCCTTTCCGGCGCCGCGCCCGCGGAGGTAAAAAAGCTCGTGCGAGAGTGCGCGACGCGCGCTTTCGGGTCGTTCGGCTACGATTTCGACGGCGAAATAGGCGTGCGGTTCGTGACGCCTTCGGAGATACGCGCTTTAAACGCCGAATACAGAGGAAAAGACCGCGAGACCGACGTTTTGTCCTTTCCCATGTGCGATTTTTACCGCGGGGAAGCGACTATAACAGACGCCGACCGCGATATGGCGACGGGGCGCGTGTACTTAGGCGACACGGTCATATCCCTTTCCCGCGCCGAAGAGCAGGCGAGGGAGTACGGGCACGGGCTTGCGCGGGAGTGCGGCTACCTTACCGTGCACAGCGTTCTGCACCTTTTGGGATTCGACCACGAGGACGAGGGCGCCGAAAAGGCGGCTATGAGGGAAAAAGAAGAAGAGATACTTAAAGAGTTGGGGCTTGAAAGAAAATGACTGAAAGAACGGGTATTTTTTCAATAATAGGGCGGCCGAACGCCGGCAAATCGACCCTTTTGAACGCGCTTTGCGGCGAGAAGATAAGCATAGTGTCCGACAAGCCGCAGACGACGCGCAGAGCCGTCCGCGGCGTGTGCGAAAAAGAGGGCGCCCAGCTCGTTTTCATCGACACGCCGGGGCTTTTCAAGGCGAAAAACTCCTTGGGCGACTATATGACGCGGGTCATAGAGACGGTCGGGTTCGACGCCGACGCCGCGGTGTTTTTAGTCGAGCCGGTCGCGCGGGTCGGCGTGCCCGAGCAGATGATAATAAAAAAGATAAAAGAGACGCGCATACCCTGCGTCGTCGTCATAAACAAGACGGACACGGTAAAGGAAAAGGACAAACTTTTAGCCGTTATGGCGCTTTACGGGCAGGCGCTTCCCGGCGCCGAGATAATACCCGTATCGGCAAAAACGGGCGACGGCGTGCGCGAGCTTGAAGGGGCGCTTTTAAAGCTTTGCATAGAGTCGCCCGCGCTTTACCCCGAGGGGCAGAAGTCGGACTTATCCGAGCCCGAACGGTGCGCCGAGATAATACGCGAAAAGCTTCTTTTGTGCCTTGACAAAGAGGTGCCGCACGGCACCGCGGTAGAGATAGAGCTGCTCAAAGACGGCGATACGCTTTGCGAGATCTCGGCGGTCATTTACTGCGAAAAGGCGGGGCACAAGGGGATCATAATAGGCAAAAAGGGCGAAACGCTCAAAAAGATAGGCTCGCTTTCAAGGCGCGATCTTGAAGAGCTGCTCGGCAAAAAGGTGTTTTTGCAGCTTTGGGTCAAGGTAAAGGAAAACTGGCGCGACGACCCCGCGCGGGTGCGCGCCATGGGCTATATTGAGGATAACTGATGTATACGCGGGCGAAGGGGCTTGTCATAAGGAGCGTGCCGTATAAAGAGGCGGACCTTGTGCTGACGGCGCTGACCGACGAATTCGGCAAGATAACCGTTTCGGCGCGGGGCGCGCGGCGCAAAAACAGCAAGGTTTCCGCCGCCGCGCAGATATTCGCCTTTTCGGATATGGTGCTTTTCGAGCGGCAGGGGAGATACACCCTGTCGGAGGCGCAGGTCATAGACGGCTTTTCGGGGCTTACGCTCGACCTTAAGCGCATGGCGCTGGCGTCTTATTTTGCCGAGGTCTTATGCGAAAGCGCGACCGAGGGCGAGGACGCGGGGAGCGACCTTTTAAGGCTTGCCTTAAACTGCCTTTACGCGCTGGCGAGCGGCAAGTACGCCTGCGCCGCCGTCAAGACGGCGTTCGAGCTTAAGTTCGCGTCCCTTTCGGGCTACGCGCCCGAGCTTTCTTACTGCGCCCTTTGCGGAAAAGAGCTTTCAGACTGCAGGGCAGACTCGGAAACGGGCGAGGCGTACTGCCCATCCTGCGCGGGCGCGGGGATATACTTTACCGAAAACGCGCGCGCGTGCGTCCGGCATATCGCGGGGTGCGAGCTTAAAAAGCTGCTCTCTTTTTCGTGCAGCGCGGAAGAGGGCGCCGCCCTTTCGGCTTTTTCCGAAAAATACCTTTTGTCGCGCCTTGAGCGCGGCTTTAAAACGCTTGATTTTTACGCCAAAACGGGGGACTGATAAATGAATACCCTTTTTGAAAGATCTATAGAGGTGCTCGAGCTTCCGAAGGTGACGCGGACGCTTTCTTCCTTCGCCGAGTCGGAGGCGGGAAAGGCGCGGTGCGAGGCGCTTTTGCCCGCGCAGACGCTTTACGAGAGCGAGCGGCTGATGCGTGAGACGGAAGACGCATTTTACTTAGTCGGGCTTTTCGGGGCGCCCTCTTTTTCGGGGCTTCGGGATATGTCGGGCGCGCTTTCACGCGCGGATAAAGGCGGCGTGCTGTCCTGCGGCGAGCTTTTGCAGACGGCGCAGCTTCTCAGGTGCGCGCGGAGCGTGCGCGAGTACGTCAAAGAGAAAAAAGAGCGCGAAACGGTGCTCGACGGGCTTTTCTTCTCCCTTCGCGGCGACAGACAGCTTGAGGACGCGATAAACGCCGCTATCATGTCGCCCGAGGAGCTTTTTGACACCGCCTCTCACGAGCTTTACGAGATAAGAAAGAAGATACGCCTCGCCTCGGGGCGCGTGCGCGACGTGCTTACCAAAATAACCTCGGGCAGCTCGAAAATGCTTCAGGACAACATAATAACGCAGAGGAACGGCAGGTACGTCGTGCCCGTCAAGGCGGAGTACAAGGCGGCGTTCGGCGGGCTGGTGCACGACGTGTCGGCTTCGGGCGCGACGCTTTTTATCGAGCCGTCGTCGGTCGTCGAGCTTAATAACGAGATACGCGTCCTGACGGGCAAGGAAAAAGCCGAGGAAGAGAGGATACTTACAGAGCTTTCGGCTCAGGCGGCGGACGCCGCGCCCGCCCTTTCGCGCGATTTTGAAACGCTCGTTTATTTAGACGAGATATTCGCCAAAGCCAAGTTCGCATACGAGACGGGCGGCATGCGCCCCCGCCTTTCAGACAAGGGAAAGACCGAGCTTATACGCGCGCGCCACCCCCTGCTTGACAGAAAGAACGCCGTGCCTATAGACTTTACGATAGGCGGCGCCTGCGACACGGTAGTTATAACGGGGCCTAATACGGGCGGCAAGACGGTCAGCATAAAAACGCTCGGACTTCTTACGCTTATGGCGCAGTGCGGGCTTTATATCACGGCGTCGGAGGAAAGCTCGGTGCGCGTTTTCGAGAATATTTACGCCGACGTGGGCGACGAGCAGAGCATCGAGCAAAGCCTTTCGACCTTTTCGGCGCATATGACGAACATCGTCGGGATATGCGATAAGGCGGACGGCGGCGCGCTCGTGCTTTTAGACGAGCTCGGCGCCGGCACCGACCCCGCCGAGGGCGCGGCGCTTGCCGTGTCTATTATAGAAGAGCTTCGCAAAAAGGGCGCATTCGTCGCCGCGACGACCCATTACGCCGAGCTTAAAGCCTACGCGCTGACTACAAAGGGCGTGGAAAACGCCTCGTGCGAGTTTGACGTAAAGACGCTTAAGCCTACTTACCGCCTTATTTTCGGCGTGCCCGGAAAGTCGAACGCCTTCGCGATAGCGTCACGCCTCGGGCTTTCGGAGCATATCATAAAGGACGCGCGCGAGCGGGTCGACAGCGACAGCCGCGACCTTGAAAAGGTCATAGAAACGCTTGAGGAAAAGCGGCAGAGCTTTGAGGAAAAGACCGAGGAGACGCGGAAAAAGCTCGCCCGCGCCGAAGAGATGAGCAAGCAGGCGGAAAGCACCTTAAGCACGGTCGAAAGCGAGCGCGAGCGCTTAATTTCCGACGCCAAGCGGGAGGCGCGCGAGATACTTGAAAACGCGAGAGCCGCCGCCGATATGGCGCTTACAGACGCGCGGCGGGCGCAGCACGCGGCAAAGCGCGGCGCCGACGTGAATTTAGCCGAGGCGAGGGCGGCGCTTATGGGCGCAATTTCGGAGGCTGAAGAAAAGGCGCGCGACGCGCGCGAGCGCAGAAAGCCCGAGCCGCCGCCGCGGAAGATAGTGCGCGGAGACGAGGTCGAGATAGTATCCTCGGGCACGCGCGCCACGGCGCTCTCCGACGAAAAGGACGGAAGCGTGCTCCTTCAGGCGGGCATTATGAAGATAACCGTCGCGGTATGCGAGCTTCGCCTCTGCGCGCAGACTCCCAAAAAAGAGGAAAAGCCGCAGATAAAGGTCACGGCGCCGAGAGCCGAGAAGACGTCGCTTGACGTGCGCGGCATGACGGGCGACGAGGCGATGCTCGAGGTCGAAAGGTATATAGACAACGCGCGCAGACTTAATTTAGAGACGGTGACGGTAATTCACGGCAAGGGGACGGGCGCGCTGCGTGCGCGCATACAGAGCGAACTTAAGCGCAATCCGCAGGTAAAAAGCATAAGGAACGGGAATTACGGTGAAGGAGAAATGGGCGTTACGGTCGTGACGCTTAAGAAGTGATATGACGGACGGCAAGGAAAACGGAAAAGCCGCGTCCGCGCCTTATGATAACGGCGGCGCGGATACGGAAAAGCGCGCTTTGACAGACGACGAGTTGACTTATACCGTCGCCGCGCGTATACTTGAAAAGCACCGCAGGGCTTTTGAGGAACTCGCGAAATGATAACGGTAACGAAAGAACAGGCGGTGAAGATCCACAGGCTTATTACGGACGAGACGGGGGGCGACCCCGGTCTGCGCGACCCGGGACTGCTGGACAGCGCTCTGTCGGGCGCGTTTCAGTCCTTCGGGGGAAAAGAGCTTTACCCGACTTTAGAGGAAAAAGCCGCGAGGATAGGCTTTTCGCTTATTTCAAACCACGCGTTCACAGACGGCAATAAGCGGATAGGTATGCTCGTTCTGATGACTTTTCTTGAAGTAAACGGCATAAAGTTTGACCCGACCGACGAAGAGACGGCGCGCGTCGGATTTGCCGCAGCTTCGGGCAAAATGGGCTATGAAGACCTTTTGAAATGGATATACGATAACGAGAGCTGAGGGAAGGGCGATATACCGGCTGTCGCCGGTGCGATATACGGCGAAGGCGCCGTGCGATATGTCGGCGTTTCCGACGCGATATGCGCCGCAGAAGCGCCGCGCGATATATTTTGCTTCGCAAAACGTGAAGGAGGACAAAGGAATGACGGAAGAACAAACAAGCAATAATATTTACAGGATCTTTACGAAGGAGCCGAAGCCGGTCAAGGAGAAGCCCGACCTGCGCTTGGGCGACCCGGACGAGGTGCTGACCGTTTCGCGCGGGCTTTTAAACGAAAACGGCCGCCCGGGAAAGTCGACGCCGTGGACCGACGACGACAACAACTCGGTAGGCGCGCTTTTCCGCCTTCACGTGAACGGCGGGTTCTTCGAGAAGGGCAGGATAAAGCGCCGCGACATAGATAAGATGAAGCCGAACGGCGGCGAGATATTCCTTCAGCACGAAAAGCTTATAGATTCCCACTATCTCGAGCTTTACGGCGAGGCGTATATCAAAGAGACTTTCCAAAAGGTGGGCAGGACATACTGGAAATTCGCCGATCTTATAGACCGCCTGCGCTTCGCGCAGGACTCGTCTATCCACGGCAGGCCGCACGAAAAAAGGGTGCTTCTGCTCTGCCTGTTTTTAGCGCTCGAGATGGGGCTTTCGGAGAAGGATACGGAGGCGCTCGCCTACGCCGCGGCGTATCACGACACGGGGCGCGTAAACGACTTCGCCGAGGAGGCGCACGGGGAAGCGGGCGCCAAAAGATACAAAAGGCGCGAAAAGGAAAACTTCGACCCCGCGGTCTACTTCGTCATAAAA
>JAFSVO010000016.1 GCA_017444965.1 Clostridia bacterium
CTTCAAAAAAGGTCACGCCGCTAAAATTACGATTTTTTCAGCTGTCAGTGCGGTTGCGCCACGATACCTCAAGCTCAAGGTCGTAACGGAGCTTTTCGTTTTCCTGAACAAGCTCGTCGTAGTGCTTGCTCTGCACGTAGTATTTTACGAAGGTAAAGGTCGCCTCGTCAAGCTCTTCATCGGTGTACTCGGGAAGCAGAGAGCCGTCCTTGCGGCGCAGACCCGCCACGTTAACGACGACTAAGCGGCGGTGCTGCTCGCTCAGCTGGAAAAGGGTGAGCTTTTCGGGTATCTCAAGCCCTAAGTCGTACGTCTGATTTACGCGCTCGAGCAAGGGGCGCTGAGAGGGCTTTGCCGAAACTATAACGCCGTGCTGGGAGAACAGCTTTTTAAGATAGTCGACCGACACGTTCTCACGCGTGATGGTGCCTTTGCCTATGCCGGTCAGCATTGTGTTGGAAAGATTAAGGCTTACGTATACTTCCTCGCCGGTCTTGGGATAGCTCATGAAACGTACCTCCTTTATTCAAACGCGCGTCGCGCATCTTCTATATTTAAAATACCACACTTTCGCCCGAAAATCAACGGTGTTTTGCAAAAGCGCCTTAAGCGGTTTTCTTCGCCTTCCTTTTGGCGTAAAGCCGCTCGAGGGGCGCGAACATCCTGCCGAGGCGATATCTTTTAGCGAAGAAATAGGCGAGGGCGGCGAGCACGGCGCCCGTCGGAATGTCGAGCAGATAGTGCTGCTTTACGAATACGGTCGACGCGAAGATAAGAAGGGTCATAATAAGCGAATATATCCTGAAAGCGCGCGGTATCTCGCGCCGCCCCGCGACGCCCAGGTAACAGAGCGTGCTGTTTATGCAGTGAAAGCTCGGCAAAAGGTTGTAAGCCGTCGCCGACCCGTCGAGCGAATACCAGAAAAGTCGAAGCTTGTCGAAAAAGGTCGGGCTTGCCGGCACCTCATAAAGCCCCTCGGCTATCCTGTCCATATAGGTCGGGAAAAAGGCGAGGGCAAGCGTGCCCGCGACGCACGCTAAAAGGTTCGCCGCCATGTAATCCGCGAAATGCTCTTTTTTACATTTGGAAACTACCATCGGCCCCATCGCCCAGTAAATATAAGACCAGACGTAGGGGATTATGAACACCGAAACTATCGGTATCATATCGTCAAGCGGCAGCTTCGGCGAAAAGGGAGTTATGCCGAAAAGCAGGGCGAGGTAATGCCCCGCAAGGTAAAAGGCGTGCTGAAGGGCAAGGTAAACTATTCCTGTTATTATCGCGTATCCCTTTACGCGGTTATCTGCTTTTTCGTTCATTCCGCGCTCCTTTCATTGCGGTAAGGTCACTTTAATTATACTTCAAAACCGCGTTTTTTCAAGGTCTGACAAAAAATTTGCGAAAAAAGGGCTAATAGAGTTGGGTAAATCGGGGGTCGTATGATACGATATTAACAGAGGGTAAAAAAACAATAATTTTTTAAGGAGGAAAACACTATGATCAGAAAGACCTACGAGAGCTTTAAGGCTTCCTGCACCGAGGAGGAGAAGCGCAGGATAGAGGAAGAGATCGCCCTTTTCGAGACAAGGGGTTGGAGCGGACTTGTGCCCGCCGTCTGCGACCTGCTGGCTGATATCGGGGATAAGAAAGGCGTTTTCAAGGGTTCCGTTACCGACTCTTATTTTATCAGGAAGGTCATCGATCCCTCTTTCAGCGACAGAGGCTTTTTGTGCGACGTAAGACGGAAAGACGAACTTTTTAACGACACGCTGAGAATGATTTTTGAGTACCGCGCTCCGTCTCTTCCCGTAGGCGATCTTAAAGCGCTCGAAGACGCCTTTACCCGCGTTTTGGAAAAGAAACACGGCCTTAAAGCCCGTCAGCATCTGTCCGGGGATAAGAAGTCCGAGACGATCGCTTTTTCCGAGTCCGAGATAAGCGACAAGGAGTTTGACGCGGTAGTGAATGAGCGCCGCGACAGCACGCCTGCCGAGGCGGATATCTTAAGGAAATTCCTTATCGTCAAGGTCCAGCACGTCCACACTATCTGACCTTTCCGTACTTGCGCGATCGCGCGGCGTTATCGCCGCTATAGCCTTAAACCCGCGGCCCGCCGGACGCAAAAGCGCCCGGCGGGTCTTTTTATAAAAATTTTTCAAAAAAATAAAAATAGGGTATTGACAAAAATAATTGATATATTATAAAATTAAATTTCTACACGGCAAAAATCGGACGCCGATCATTTTTTGTAAAGGAGACGGAAAATGAAAAACGGAAAAACCGGAAAAAAGGCAGCCTCGACAAATCTTTCGCTTTACGGTCGCTTTAACGCGCCCGCGCGCGAAAGACGCGGAAAGCGTTGATACGCGCATTCCCCGCACGCCGCGCAGTTAAGCGCGGACAAAGCGTCGGGGGCGTCGGCAAAACTCGCCTTGCTTCGGGACAGGTAAAAAACAAATCGACAGAAAGAAAGGATAACGCTTATGAACAAGATCGTAGGATATGAGAACGTGAAAAAAGAACTCGCTCAGTTAAAGAACATCCTTTTAAAGTCCGACGCGTACAAAGCGTGCGGGATAAGGGCGCCTCGCGGTCTGGTGCTTTTCGGCGAGCCGGGCGTCGGCAAGACGCGCCTCGCGAGGACCCTTGCGGGCGACGGCGTCACGCTCATAGAGCTCCGCGCCGCATCATGCTCAAAGGACAACGCGCAGGAGGCGCTCGATTCGGTCTTCCTCAAGGCGAAAGAAAACCGTCCGTCGGTCATCCTTCTCGACGAACTCGACAAAATAGCCGGCACCTCCGATAAATATTATATGGAGGACAATTCCTTCGTTCAGCGCATACTTCTTCAGGCGCTTGATTCCCTGGGCGACGCCGACAACGTGCTTGTCGCGGCGACCTGCAACGATACCTGCGTGCTGGGGGAAATGCTGCTCCGCCCCGGCAGATTCGACAGGATACTTCGCGTTGACGAGCCCGACGAAGAGACCCGCGAGCGCATACTCGAGGAATACTTTAACGAGCTGTCCTTTAAAAAGGAGCTTGATTATAAGCGCGTCGCGCAGATGATCCCCGGCTATACGGGCGCACGTATAGAATGCCTCGCGAACGAAGCGGGCATACGCGTTATGAACGACGGCAGAGATACCGTCACGCTCGAAGACGTCCGCGCCGCGATGAACGACATTGAGCTTAAGGGCCGCGAAAAGAAACAGACGGAAAACCCGGAAAGACTGCGCGCGGTCGCCGTTCACGAGGCGGGGCACGCCGTCGTCGCGCTGACCCTCGCGCCCGACTGCATATTCGGCGCGAGCGTGCTTCCGCACGGCGACACCAACGGACATATTCATTTCGTAAGCGCGGAAGAATCGGTCAAAAGCGTTGCCGAGACGGAAAACGAGATCGCCGTTCTTTTGGGCGGTCACGTCGCCGAAAGAGCAGCGCTGGGCGAATATTATCTCGGCTCGCGAAGCGATCTGGGTCGCGCCGAATACGGCGTGCGCCGCCTTGCCGAAAGAGAGGGGGCGTACGGCTATAAAGGCATAGTCCAGGCGGACCATCGCGTTTTAGACGCCGTTCTTATCGCCGAGACGGACAGGGAAATAGTCGACAAGCTCAACGAGCTCGATTCAAAAGCGGAAGAGATAATCAGAAAGAACCGCGCCGCTTTCAACAGGATAGTCGACGCGCTTATGGAGAAGCAGATGCTCACGCGTGAGGAGCTGCTCGACCTGTTTTACGGCGCGGGCTCCGGCCTTAAATCGGCGGTATAACCTACATAAAACGCAATATAACAAAAAAGGCAGACGATTTTTCATCGTCTGCCTTTTCCCGTATAGATCACATTTTCGCGATCTCGTCTTCCGAGAGCATAGGTACATTTTTTTCAGCGAGTATCTTTTCGGCTTTTTCGTTATCGCTCGCGCGCAGAACAAGGTACGCGCCCTTGTTCGTGCCGGGGTTTACGAAAGCGTAAAGATATTCGACGTTCACGCCGTTCGCGGACAAAAGCGCGAGCACCTTTGAAAGCGCGCCGGGCTCGTCCGAAAGCTTAACGCCTAAAACGTCGTTTGCGGAAACGATGACGTTGCTGCTTTTAAGCTTGTCTTTTGCCTTTTCTATATCGTTTACTATAACGCGAAGCACGCCGAAGTCCTGCGTGTCGGCTATCGATACGGCTCTGAGGTTAATGCCGCTTTCGGATAACAGCGAGATTATCTTCGAAAGGGCGCCCTGCCTGTTTTCAACGAATACGGAAAGCTGTTTGATAAACATAGCGTTTTCTCCTCTCTTAAGTCAGATAAGCTTGCGGCGATCGATCACGCGCTTGGCTTTTCCTTCGGAACGGGCTATCGTGCCGGGGTCGACGAGCGTCACTTTAGCAGCTATGCCGAGCAGCGATTTAAGCTTTTCGGTAAGCTCTTTTTCAAACTTGGATATATCGGCGACGGTGTCCGAGAACTTCTCCTCGGTAAGCTCCACCTGCACCTCGAGCGTGTCGAGCACGCCCTGACGGTCGACTATTATCTGATAGTTGGGCGACTGCTCCATCTGTAAAAGCACCGTCTCTATCTGCGACGGGAAGACGTTTACGCCGCGGATTATAAGCATATCGTCCGTCCTGCCCATCGGCTTTGACATGCGAACGAAGGTCCTGCCGCAGGAGCATTTCTCGTGAGTTATCGTGCCTATATCCTTGGTGCGGAAGCGGATGAGCGGGAATGCTTCTTTAGTCAAGCAGGTAAAGACTATCTCGCCCTTTTGTCCGTCGGGCACGGGCTTGTGCGTCTCGGGGTCGAGTATCTCTATTATAAAGTGGTCCTCGTTTACGTGCATGCCCTTCTGCGCCGAGCACTCGTAGGCGACGCCGGGGCCCATTATCTCGGTAAGGCCGTAAATGTCGTACGCCTTTATGTTGAGGGATTTTTCAATGCTCTTGCGCATTTCCTCCGTCCACGGCTCGGCGCCGAATATGCCGGCGCGCAGGGGCAGCTTGGAGGTGTCTATGCCGGCTTTCTGCGCCGACTCGCCTAAATACATCGCGTAGGAAGGAGTGCACGCCAGAGCGTCCGAGCCGAAATCCTGCATAATGGCGAGCTGGCGCGCCGTATTGCCCGAAGATACCGGAATGGACGTGCAGCCGAGCCTGCGCGCGCCCTCGTGTATGCCGAGGCCGCCGGTGAACAGACCGTAGCCGTAAGCTACGTGAACTTTATCCTTTTTCGTAAGACCCGCGGCGACGAGCTGACGCGCCACCATAGAGCCCCACGTGTCGAGGTCGTTTTTGGTGTAGCCGACGACTATCTGCTTACCCGTAGTGCCGGAGGAGGCGTGAAGACGCTCGACGTCTTCCATGGGTACGGCGAACATCCCGAAAGGATAGGTGTCGCGCAGATCCTGCTTTTGCGTAAAGGGGAGTTTATAAAGGTCTTCTGTGCCGTGAACGTCTTCGGGCTTAACGCCCGCTTCGTCCATGCGCTCACGGTAGAGGGGGACCCTGTCGTAAACGTATTTTACGATCTTGCGGAGCCGCTCGTTCTGAATCTTGTCAAGCTCTTCCCTTGACGCGGTCTCGATCTCGGGCTGATAGTATTCCATATTTACCTCCTTTTACGCGTTTTTGCCGAGCAGAAACGCTTTTTTGTTCATTTCAACGAATTTCGGCGCGACCGTCTCTTCAATGGCGGAAAGCCAGACGTCTTCGCCGTAGGGGAAATAGCGCGAAAGCCTGCCCATAAGCACAAGGTTTACGGCTTTGATAGAGCCCGCTTCCTTCGCGAGCGAAAGCGCGTCAAGTTCGTCGACCTTCACGCCTTTGGATTTAAGCTCTTCGAGGACGTTTTCGGGGTAGACCGCGGCGCCGGTTATAACGGGCATCGGGTCTATCTGCTGGGTGTTGACTATAACGGCGCCGCCGATTTTCAGCATAGACGCGTGGCGCGCCGCTTCAAGCTTTTCGAAAGATACGATAAAGTCGGCTTCGCCCTCCGAAATGATGGGGGAATAGACCTTGTCGCCGCATCTGACGTAGGTCACGACCGAGCCGCCGCGCTGGCTCATCCCGTGGACCTCCGACACCTTGACGTCACAGCCCTGCTTAATAAGGACGTGCCCCAAAAGCTTGCTCGCGAGCAGGCTTCCCTGGCCGCCTACGCCGACTATCATTATATTGGTATTTTTCATCATTCTTCATCTCCTTTGATAGCGTCGAAAGGACAAAGCTGACGGCACACGCCGCAGCCGACGCACTGGGTCGCGTCAATGACCGCTTTTCCGCCGTTCACGCTTATCGCGGGGCACCCTAACCGCATGCAGCTCTTGCACGTGCGGCATTTGTCGGCGTCTACCTTAAGCGGCGCCTTGGGCTTAACGTACTTTAAAAGCATGCAGGGGCGGCGGCTTATGATGACCGACGGCTCGCGGGATGCGAGCTCTTCTTTAATTACCGCTTCGCACGCCTTAAGGTCGTACGGGTCGACGACGCGCACGCGCGCGATACCGAGGGCGCGGCAAAGCGCCTCAAGGTCTATTTTCGCCGTCGGGTCGCCCTTTATGGTGTAGCCCGTTGTGGGGTTCTGCTGATGGCCGGTCATGCCGGTTATCGAGTTGTCAAGAATAATGACCGTGCTGTTAGAGGCGTTGTAAGAAACGTTGCAAAGCCCCGTCATGCCCGAATGCATAAAGGTCGAGTCGCCTATTACGCAGACGGTTTTGCCTTCGCTGTCATTGCCGCGCGCCTTGTTAAAGCCGTGAAGGCCCGAAATAGACGCGCCCATGCAAAGGGTAGAGTCAAGCGCGTTAAGCGGAGGCGTCGCGCCGAGCGTGTAGCAGCCTATGTCGCCGAGCGCCGTTATCTTAAGCTTTGAAAGCACGTAGTAAATGCCTCTGTGCGGGCAGCCGGGGCACATGACCGGCGGGCGCCCGGGTATCGGCGAGTCGGCTGAAACGGTCGCTTCCTCTTTGCCTAAAAGTATCTTTTTGACGTCCTTCTGCGAGAATTCGCCTATCATCGGGAAAAGCGACTTGCCCTCGGGCTTAAGCCCGATGTTTTTAAGGTGCGTCTCTATTACCGGGTCAAGCTCTTCGACGACTATGAGCCGTTTGACGGAAGAGGCGAACTTCTTAAGAGATTCAACGGGCATCGGGTTCGCGAGACCTATCTTGAAGACCGATACGCTGTCGCCGAAAACCTCTTTTACGTACTGGTACGAGGTGCCCGAGGTAACTATGCCGATCTCGCTGCCCGATACGAGCTCGATCTTATTGAAGGGGCAGTTTTCGGCAAGAGAAGTCAAAGCGGCGGTGCGCTCTTCGACCATGGGGTGCTTTTTCTTCGCGTAACCCGGCATCATGATATACTTTGCCGGCTGTTTTTCATAGGGGATAAGGTCGCGCTCCTCGCGCTCGCCCGTTTCGACTATGCTCTGGCAGTGGGCGATACGCGTGCACATACGCAGAATGACCGGCGTGTCGTACTTTTCGGAAATATCGAACGCCGCTTTGGCGAAATCGTAAGCTTCCTGCGCGTCGGAGGGCTCGAGCATCGGCACCTTGGCGGCTATCGCGTAATGCCTTGAATCCTGCTCGTTCTGCGAAGAGTGCATAGCAGGGTCGTCGGCGACGCAGATGACCATACCGCCGCGCACGCCCGTGTAGGAAAGGGTAAAGAGCGGGTCGGCGGCGACGTTCAAGCCGACGTGCTTCATGGCGCACGCAGAACGCGCGCCCGCGAGCGCGGCGCCGAACGCCACTTCGGTCGCCACTTTTTCGTTGGGCGCCCACTCGCAGTAAATTTCATCGTATTTCGAGGCAAATTCGGTGATCTCGGTCGAGGGCGTGCCGGGATAGCTCGAAACCACCCGAACGCCCGCTTCCCATAATCCGCGCGCAACAGCCGCGTTGCCTATCAGAAGTTGCTTCATAATATTATCCTTTCAAAATTATAACGTTTACGCTTTGTTCTGCGCGTCCACAAGATTCGACGCGCCGTAGATCTTACGCAGCTTCGGCTTTTCTATCTTGCCTGTGGCGTTTCTCGGAACGGGGGACAGAATAAACTTTTTCGGGCGCTTGTACCGCGGCAGCTGGTGGCAGAACTCTTCAAGATCCGCCTCCGTGCAGGAGTGCCCCTCTTTAATTTCGACTATCGCGGCGGCGATCTCGCCTAAGCGCGCGTCGGGCAGACCTATTACCGCGACGTCCTTTACGTCGGGGTGGGATGAGATGAAATCCTCTATCTGCACGGGGTACAGATTCTCGCCGCCCGAGATTATGACGTCCTTCTTGC